>WFYM01000131.1 GCA_015490115.1 Aquificaceae bacterium | reverse complement strand
TATGTTGAAGGTGGCGACCTACAACGTAAACTCCATAAGGGCGAGGAGGGAACTCCTCTTCATGTGGTTAGACAGGGATCCGGTTGATATCCTATGTCTTCAGGAGCTAAAGCAGGAAGAGAGGAACTTCCCTTTTGAAGAGTTTGAAAAGAGGGGTTACAGGTGTGAGGTCTTCGCCCAGAAAACTTACAACGGTGTTTGCATCTGTTCGAAGCTACCCATATCCGAAGTGGTAAAGGGTTTCGGAGACCCCGATTTTGACGAACAGAAGAGGCTGATAACCGTAAAAATCGAAGGTGTATGGTTCATAAACGTCTACGCACCTCACGGTGACCTGAGGGGAACGGAGAAGTTCTACTACAAGCTAAGGTTCTACGGGAGGCTCCTTGAGTTCCTCGAGGAGAATTTTTCCCCTGAAGATCCTATATGCATGGTTGGGGATTTCAACGTGGCGAGGGAGGACATAGACGTCTACGACCCCGAACTCCTGAGGGACACGATCGGAACTATGAAGGAGGAGAGGGAAGCCTTCGAGAGGATCTTAAGCTGGGGCTTTACCGACACCTTCAGATATCTTTATCCTTCCAAGGTCCAGTTCACTTGGTGGGACTACATAGGGGGTATGATATGGAAGGACAAGGGGATGAGGATAGACTATATACTCGTGACCGAGCCTCTGAAAGAAAAGGTAAGGGAGGTTTACGTGGACCTCTGGCCTAGGAAGAGGAGAACACCCAAACCCTCCGACCACGCACCTGTTGTGGGGGTGTTTGAGCTGTGAAGGAGGTTCTGATAGCCCTCCTCTCCGCTTTGGTTTGGGGTATAGCCCCTTTAATATTCAAGGTGGGTCTGAGGGGAGAGGTCTCACCCCTCGTTGGTGTTTTCTTTCACAACCTTACAGCTTCGGTTGTCGCACTAGTTCTAATGCTCGCCCTGAGGGAGAGCTTCTCCTATCCTTTCAGGGACATAGCTGTGATCTGCTTCGGAGGTTTCGTCTCCGGCTTCCTCGGACTTTTACTTTACTACAAAGCTATAAAGATAGGGGAAGTTTCGGTCGTCGCTCCGATAGCTGCGAGTTCCCCCCTCTGGGCGAGCCTCTTTGCGGTCCTCCTTCTCGGGGAGAGCTTCTCAGCTCTCAGGATCTTGGGAGCAGTTCTCGTGGTTCTCGGTGTTGCTCTTATCACCTTATCGAGGACCTAAAATATACTGGATGGAAAGTGTAACGATAAGGAAGCTCAAAAAGAAAAAAGAAAGAGGCGAAAAGATAACCATGATCTCCACTTACGACTATATAACGGCGAAGCTCTGTCAGGAGGTCGGAATAGACTCCGTTCTCGTCGGAGACTCCCTCGGCATGGTCTTTCAGGGTCTCGACACAACGATACACGTTACCTTAGATGAGATGATCTACCACGCGAAGGCTGTAAGGAGGGGAGCGCCCGACCTCTTCTTAATAGTTGACATGCCCTTCATGAGCTATCAGGTATCTGTTGAGGAAGCCCTCAAAAACTGCGGTAGGGTAATGAAGGAGACGGGCGCTCAGGCGGTAAAGCTCGAGGGGGGTGAGGAGATAGCGGAGACCGTGATGAGACTCGTCAGCTCCGGGATACCGGTTGTCGGACACCTCGGTTTTACCCCCCAGTCTATCCACAAGTTCGGTGGACCCAAGGTTGTCGGGAAGGAAGAGGAGGAGGCGGAGAAGTTAAAAAAGGACTTCCGTATACTTCAGGAGGCGGGAGCCTTCATGATAGTCCTCGAGAGCGTCCCTTGGAGGCTTGCTAAAGATCTCACGGAAAGCTCCGAAGTTATTACGATAGGTATAGGGGCGGGGAAATACTGCGATGGGCAGGTCCTCGTCTTCCACGACCTCGTGGGTCTTTACGAGGACAGGAAGCCTAAATTTGTAAGGAGGTATGCGGAGGGAGCGAAGATATTCAAAGAAGCCCTTATGAAGTTTAAAATTGATGTAGAGAGGGGGGACTTCCCCTCAGAGGAGGAAAGTTATGGAACATGAAAAGGTCCTGAACCTACTTGTAAAGGCTGGGATACTGAGGGAGGAGGAGGCGGTAAAGGCTGTCACCGAAAAGAAGGAAGATGAAGATATTTTCCAGACGCTCCTCAGACTCGGGATACTCACCGATGCGGACATAATGAAGTTCTTCGAAAACATAATGCCCCACAAGATATGGAGGGGTGAGGTCCACAAGGTAGACATACCCTCCCACATCCTAAACGCCATACCTCAGGAGTTTCTAAGGAGATACAAGCTCGTCCCAGTCAAATACGAGAACGGTAAGCTCCACGTCATAATGCTAAACCCCTTAAACCAGAGCCTCATAAACGAACTCAGGTTTTACACGAAAGCGAACAACATAGTAACCTACTTCGCACCCCTCTCAACGATAGAGAACATACTCGACAAGCACTACCCCAAGCTCGGGGAAGTGATAAGCGAGCTTTCCTCACCGGAGCTTGAGATAGAGAAGGAAGAAGAGGAGGTCCCCGTAGACCAGCTGATCTCAGCTTCAGAGGAAGCTCCCATAGTGAAGCTCGCCAACGGACTCATATACGAAGCTGTGAGGATGGGAGCTTCAGACATACACATAGAACCCTTCGAGAAGAAGGTTATAGTAAGATACAGGGTCGACGGGGTCCTCAGAGTCTACCACCAGCTTCCCGTGAACATAAAGGACAGCCTCGTTGCGAGATACAAGATAATGTCGAACTTGGACATAGCGGAGAAGAGGAAGCCCCAAGACGGGAGGATAAGGATAAAGATAGAGGGGAAGAAGATAGATCTCAGGGTCTCGACGGTTCCAACGGTCTACGGAGAGAAGGTGGTCATGAGGATACAGGAGGCGGAGAGGTATCTGAACATAAAGCTCGAAGAACTCGGCTTCGAAGAGGACGACCTCGAAAGGTTCAGGAGAGCCATATGGAAGCCTTGGGGCATGATACTCGTTACGGGTCCTACGGGTTCAGGTAAGACGACTACCCTCTACTCAGCCCTCATGGAGAGAAACAAGCCAGACGTCAACATAATGACGGCGGAGGACCCGGTCGAGGTCTCAATACCGGGGATAAACCAGGTTCAGGTGAACGAAAAGATCGGGCTTACCTTCTCGAACGTCTTGAGGGCTTTCCTCAGGCAAGACCCGGACATAATCCTCGTAGGAGAGATCAGGGACTACGAGACAGCGGACATAGCTATAAGGGCTTCCCTTACGGGTCACTTGGTTCTTTCAACCCTTCACACGAACGACGCACCGACTACGGTAACGAGGCTAACCGACATGGGCATAGAGCCTTTCTTGGTCGGCTCTTCCTTGATAATGGTCGTCGCCCAGAGGCTCGTTAGAAAGCTCTGTCCGAATTGCAAGGTCCCTCACGACGTCCCGAAGGAAGCCCTCGTGAGGATAGGTCTGATAGACTCTCCAGACGAGGATATAGTTATATACAGGGCGAGCGAGAAGGGGTGTGACCATTGCGGTTATACTGGATACAAGGGAAGGACAGCAGTCTTCGAGGTCATGGAGGTGGACGAGGAGATAAGGAAGATGATCATAAAGGGGGCTACCGCCGACGACCTTAGGAGCGTTGCAGTCAAAAAAGGCATGAGAACCTTATACAGAGCCGGTCTTTTGAAGGTGAAGAGAGGAATAACCTCCCTCGAGGAGGTGAACAGGGTCCTCACTCAATGAAGCTGTTCCTGACGACCTGCTACACCATATACTTCTTGCTCTTTCCAGTCGCTGAGAGCTGTGTGACTTACAAGTTAGAAAACTTAAAGACAACCATAAGCTCTTGGGCAAAGACTGTGGTCATAGGGAAGCTCGTAAAGAGGGTCCACAACTGGGGAAAGGCTGAGCTTTTTGGAACGAAACCCGTCTCCTTCCAGCTCTTCCAGAGGGAGGGGGACTTCAAGAGGGACCACACTTACATATTCGAGGAGAGGG
>WFYM01000130.1 GCA_015490115.1 Aquificaceae bacterium | reverse complement strand
GGAGTGGATACCCCCCGAGATAAGGGAGAACTGGGGAGAGATAGAATTAGCTATGGAGGGTAAAGTGCCTAAGCTCGTGGAGCTGAAGGACATAAAAGGAGACTTTCACATGCACACGGACTGGAGCGACGGTGTGAGTCCCATCGAGGAGGTGGTAGAAGCCTGCTACAGGATGGGTTACCAGTATATAGTGATCGGGGACCACTCCCAGAGCCAGAGGCAGGCGAACGGGCTGACCCCCGAACGCTACAGAAAACAGTGGAGGCTCATAGAGGAGCTAAACAGAGCTTACAACCCGAAGGGCTTTTATATCCTGAGGGGATGTGAGGTGGACATACTCCCCGACGGCTCCTTGGACCTTCCGGACGAGCTTCTTGAAGAGTTCGACTTTGTAGTCGCTTCGATCCACACGAGGCTAAATCAGGACAACACCTACAGGATACTCAAAGCTATGGAAAACCCATACGTTAACCTGATAGGTCACCCGACGGGAAGGTCACCCGGTCAGAGGGAGGGATACCCCCTCGACATGGAGAAGGTGATCGAGTTAGCCTCCGAGACGGGGACAGCCCTCGAGATAAACACCTTCAGGGTGGATCTTTCTCCGGAAAACATAAGGAAGTGTGCGAAAAGGGGCGTTTTGATGGCTATAGTCACAGACGCCCACTCGGTGAAGCACCTCTCTTATATGGAACTCGGTGTAGGTATCGCGAGGAGAGGGTGGGCTACACCCGAAGTCATCCTAAACACGAGGGAAGTGGAGGGGGTAAGAAGGTTCGTTTCGGAGAAGAGGAAGAAGCTGGCGAGGGCGTGATAACCTTATATACATGCTCGTCAACCACTACACGGTTCAAAAGCCCCTTCCCTTCGATAACCTGCTCGTCGAGATAGGTTTCGGGAGGGGTGAGTTCATAACGAAGCTCGCAAAAGAAAACCCCCAAAAGAAGGTCCTCGGAGTGGAGATATCGGGGATATCAGTAGAGAAGCTTCTAAAAAGAGTAAAACGTGAAGGTCTCAGGAACATAGTCATAGTTCACATGGACGCTTACTGGTGCTTCAACCTTCTACTCAAAGACCGCTCCGTCGAGAGGATATACATGAACTACCCCGACCCTTGGTTCAAGAAGAGGCACGAAAAGAGGAGGCTAACAAAAGAAGAGAACCTGTATATTTTTGCCCAGAAGCTCACAGAAGGCGGTGAGATAGTGATAAGGACGGACCACTACCCTTTTATCGACTACACCTTAGAGCAGGCAAAAGGTCTCGGTTGCTTCGGGAGTTCTGTGAGGACGCTCACCGTCGAAGACCCCCTCACCAAATACGAAAAGAGATGGGTCTCTATGGGAAAGGAGATCTTCGAACTCAGGCTAACGAAGTTGAGGGAACCGGAACCGAGGCATGTGAGAACCATAAAGGAGGTGGAGGAGGTGTTTCCCGTAAAAGTAGAGGGGAAGGAACCCGCTCCCGAGAACTTGGCTGGAAAGGAGCTGAAGATCGGTGAGATGGTCTACCTCAAGTTCTTCGACTTTCAGAGGACTGAGGACAGGGTCCTCATCGAGACCCTCCTCTCAGAGGAGGGTTTCGTCCAGAAATTCTTCGTGGAGATGAGGAAAAGGGAAGATTTTTGGGTAGTTGACATCAGTCCCTTCAGTCAGGTTATAAGGACTGAGAACCTGCAGAAGGTTGTGGAGCTTGTAGCCAGAGAGGGCTTCAGACCATGATCTCGTGGATCCCCTCGCACCTCATCATGCTCGAGAAGAAGGTGCTTATTATGTAGTCGGAGAGCTTTATGACCTCGGAGTGTATCCTCTGGTGGAGGTAGTCCCTGTCCCTCGGGAACTTCCTCGAGAGGTATTCGAAGAGTTCCTCCCCGTTTATATGTATCGTCTCCTTCTTCGATATCCAGCCCTTTTTATACCTGAACTGGGCGTTGTACAGGATCCCGTGGGCGCCCGGAAGTGGGACGTCCCATAGGATAACCGGGTAAACTGTCAGGCTGAGCTGGAGTCCGAGTATGTTTATATACTTGTAAACCTTCAGCCACTCCACTATGCACCTGTCCTTCTCACAGTCTCTTATTAGGTGGGAGTATCCTTCGAAGGAGTAGTGATGTTCTAAGATGCACATGAACCTCTTTTCGTTCCTTCCGAGCCACTTTCTTAGCTCCTCCACCTTTTCTTCCGGGGCTGTCCCCACGTTAGCCATATAACAGCCTATGGTGAAGGTAAACTCATCTACGAGGTCCATCAGTTAACATTTTCTACAGGCTCCCCTCCCCTTCAACCCAGAGGATCTTATAATCCCATAAACTTTAAAAATATTCTAATACTCTAAAGTTTTCTTGAGGAGTATCTCCTTCACCTTTTTCTCTATACCCTCAGCGTCTATACCGACGAGCTTCCTGAGAAGGTTCTGGTTCCCGTGTTCTATGAACCTGTCGGGTATGCCGAGCCTCACCACCCTCTTCTTAACACCCCTGTCCGCGAGGAACTCAAGGACAGCGGAACCAAAACCTCCCATGAGGACGTTGTCCTCCACGGTAATAATAGTTTCGTATTTTTGGGAGAGGCTAAGGAGGAGCTTCTCGTCTAAAGGTTTCACGAAGCGGGCGTTCACAACACCTACCCTTATCCCCTCCTTGTAGAGCTTCTCCGAAGCTTTGAGGGCTTGGTAGACAGGGTATCCGACGGCGAGTATGACGACCTCCTCGCCCTCTATCAGCTCCTCCCATGTTCCTATCTCTATCCTCTTGAAGCCCTCGGTGGGGACGCCGTAGGCGGGACCCCTCGGGTATCTGACAGCGAAAGGTCTCCCGCTGTAGATGGCGGTGTATATCAGGTCCCTCAGCTCCTGCTCGTCCTTCGGAGCCGAAACTACCATGTTGGGTATGCACCTGAGGTACGAGAGGTCGAAGACGCCGTGGTGGGTGGGTCCGTCGTCACCGACGAGTCCTCCCCTGTCTATGGCGAAGGTCACAGGAAGGTTCTGGAGGGCTATGTCGTGGATCACCTGATCGTAAGCCCTCTGGAGGAAGGTGGAGTAGTAGCAGGCGACCGGTCTCATACCCTCACAGGCGAGTCCCGCTGCGAAGGTTCCTGCGTGCTGTTCAGCTATACCCACGTCGAAGAACCTGTCGGGGAACCTCTTTGAAAACTCGACGAGACCAGATCCTTCCCTCATGGCTGGGGTTATCACAACTATCTTCTCGTCCCTTTCCGCCAGCTCCACTATAGCCTTACCGAAGACGGAGGTCCAAGTGGGGGGTGAAGGCTTCTTTATGAACTCACCGGATTCCACCTTGTAGGGTGCGACCCCGTGCCACTTTACCGGGTCCTCTTCAGCAGGTCTGTAGCCTTTACCCTTCTTCGTTACCACGTGAAGGAGGACGGGACCCTTTATGTCCTTTATGTTCCTCAAGGTCTTTTCAAGGGCTGGGATGTTGTGACCGTCGACCACACCTATGTAGTTGAAGCCAAGCTCTTCGAATATTATCCCCGGGGAGATCAAACCCTTCAAAAATTCTTCGGTGAGCTTTAGGACCCTCAACGGTTTGTCTCCCAAACGCTTTACAAGACCCTTTATCCTCTGGCGGGTCTCTTGAACGAAGCGTCCGCTTATTATCCTGTTCAGGTAAGTGGATATGGCTCCCACGTTCGGTGATATGGACATCTCGTTGTCGTTGAGGATGACTATGAACCTGTCGGGTCTTATGTGTCCCGCGTTGTTCAGGGCTTCGAAAGCTATACCCGCTGTCATAGCACCGTCACCTATAACAGCGACTACGTAAGAGTCGTCACCTTTTAGGTCCTTTGCGACCCTGAAACCAAGAGCTGCGGATATGGAGGTGGAGCTGTGTCCTGCCCCGAAGGCGTCGTAAGGGCTTTCCTCCCTCCTCAAAAAGCCAGCTATACCTTCGAACTGTCTCAAGGTAGGGAACTTCTCTTTTCTGTCTGTTAAGATCTTCCAAGGGTAGCCCTGATGTCCTATGTCCCATATTATCGTGTCCTTGGGAGGGTCGAAAACCCTAAGGAGCGCTATCGTAAGCTCAACTACACCGAGGCTGGGTCCCACATGACCTCCGTTTTTCGAGGTCACCTGAATTATGTAGTCCCTCACCTCCGAGGCGAGGATCTCTATATCTTCGTAAGACATGCTCTTTAGATCCTTCGGACCCGAGTAGTCTTTGAGAATCCTGTACTTCTCGAGCATGAGATAAAAGATATTTCGGGTTTGTAGGTGATCAAGCGGAGGGGTTCAAAGTCGGGGCGAGCGGACTTGAACCGCCGACCTCTGGCTCCCGAAGCCAGCGCTCTGCCACCTGAGCTACGCCCCGTCTTTTATTATTTTACTTCAGCGGTAGCCTCCTCCTTGGGCAGGAACTTAAACTCTCCACCGTCGTAGTCCACGGTAACGGTCATCCCCTCCTTTATCTCACCCCTTATGATCTTGTCAGCGAGGGGTGTCTCTACATACCTCTGGATGGTTCTCCTTAGGGGTCTCGCTCCGAAGGCGGGGTCGTAACCCCTCGCCACTATCTCCTTCTTGGCTGTCTCCGTGAGTTCTATCCTTATGTTCCTCTCCGCGAGCCTTTTGTTCACATTTTCTATTAGAAGGTCTACTATCTTGGAGAGTTCCTTCATGGTGAGGGGCTTGAAGACTATCACCTCGTCTATCCTGTTTAGGAACTCGGGTCTGAAGAACATCTTGAGTTCCTCGAGGACCTTCCCTTTGGCTTTTTCGAACTCCTTCTCTACGACCTCTTCGCTCGCATCAACCGGTATGTTGAGGAGGTATTGAGAGCCTATGTTTGAGGTCATTATTATAACCGTGTTTCTGAAGTCTACGGTCCTGCCGTGGGAGTCGGTTAGCCTCCCGTCGTCGAGGACCTGCAAGAAGAGGTCGAAAACTCTGGGATGGGCTTTTTCAATTTCGTCGAGGAGTATCACCGAGTAAGGTTTTCTCCTCACCGCTTCCGTTAGCTTCCCTCCTTCCTCGTAGCCCACGTATCCGGGAGGTGCGCCTATCAGCTTCGCGACCGAGTGTTCTTCCTTGAACTCGGACATGTCGAGCCTTATCATAGCTTCCTCTTCGCCGAAGAGGAGTTCAGCGAGAGCTTTGGAAAGTTCGGTTTTTCCGACTCCCGTGGGTCCTAAGAATAGGAAGCTCGCTATCGGTCTCTTCGGGTCTTTT
>WFYM01000129.1 GCA_015490115.1 Aquificaceae bacterium | reverse complement strand
GAATTGGCTTTTTGAGGATCGGGTCCTTTACCACCTTGTATCCCTGCTTCTCTATCCACCCGAAGAGAAGCTCCCCGTCCTCTATCCTTCCGTATTCGTAAACGGTGTCCATGAAGAACTTGTCGAACTTCTTGGAGGGGTATTCCTCTATGAGACCCCTCTTTGCCATAACTTTCAGAATAGCCTTTAAGACCTCCTCAACGAGGACCCCTTTCGGACACCTGTGGGTGCATTTGTGGCAGGAGACGCACCTCCACATAACGTCCGCACGCTTTTGGAGTTCGTCTATGAGACCCAGTCTCGCGAGGTATATGAAGTGTCTCGGATTGTATCTTTCGTCCCAGTAGTTGTGGACGGGACAGGAGGCTGTGCAGTAAGAACACTGGTAGCAGTTCACTATCGTCTTTCCTTCGGGCTGAGCTATGACCTCCTCGTAGAAGGAGAGGTCGTAGTCCTCTATGGTCCTCGGGAGTATTATGAGGTTCCAGTCCCCCGAGACGTCAACGCCGTCTATGACGAGCCTTTCCTTTCTCAGGATCCTTTCAGGCTCGACTAGGCTCCTCTCGTGTATAGCCATACTTCGCACCTCCTTCAAGTGTATTTGACGGGAGCTTGAACGCCGAGGAGCCTCCTCGCCATCACGCTCGCGGGCGGGAAGAAACCTTTGGCACTGTGCATGGTGGAGAGGGTCATGTAGTCGACGTAGGTGGCGTAGATCATCGCGAGGAATATGTCCACGAAGAGGAAGCCCCTAACCTTTACCCCGAACTCGGAGAGCTTCTCGGCTATCTGTTTGTATACCTGTTCGAACTGCTCGTAAGTTTCCCCGTACATCCTCCTTCCCCTTCCGCCCGTGGGAGGCTCCTCCTTCAGGAAAACTATCGCTCCAGTTTCGGTTTGGGGGTCCCATACCCAGCTGGTCCAGAGGATGTATTTATCCGGGAATGTGAAATGGAGAAGCTCAACGGCTATGTCCCTCGCAGCTTTTCTGTCCACACCCCTTATCCTGCTCGCGAACTCCTCAACCCTCTCTTTCCAACTCTTCCCTTCGCTGTATAGCAGGTCGCTTATGGCTTCTTTTAGCTTCTCGACTCCCGTCTCTTCAAGTATCTTCTTCCTCTTCCTCCTCGAGGCGAAGATCCTCTCGAGTATTGCTTCGAGATCCTCCGCGGTCAGTGAGGGAAGCTTCTCCTTCGAAAGCTTATCCTGAAAGAGCAGGGACTTCTTGAGCAGGTCTTGGTAGAACTCCTGAACGAAGTCTTCTCCCTCGCTCAGTATCTTGACCAGATAGTCCCTTATCAGGGCATCGTCGAGGGTCGTCGGCTTGCTCATCATGCGGACACCTTCGCACCTATGAACGTCGCAGCTTCAGCTCCCGCAGCTTCTCCTTCCGCGAGGGAGGACTCTATGTCTATCGGTCCCTTGCAAGCTCCAGCTATGAAAACACCCGGTCTGTTGGAGACGATGTTGGAGCCGGAATCCTTCGCGGGAACGAGGAATTGGCTGTCTGGATCTTGGGCGAGTCCGAGGATCTTGGCTACCTTCTTCGTCCCTTCCGAAGGCTCCATTCCGAGGACGAGGACAACGAGGTCCATAGGGATCTCAGCCGGTCTCTGGACTATTGTGTCCTCGTGCTTGACCCTTAGCCTTCCGTCCTGAGGGTTGTAGGTTATCTCCGCTATCCTTCCCCTCACGTATCTCACCCCGTATTTTTCCTGAGGTGCCCAGTAGAAGGGATACTCCCACGTCCCGTAGGTCCTAACATCCATGTAGTAGCAGAAAACGTCCACCTCGGGATACTTCTCCCTTATCTCGGAACCTTGGAGTCCCGAGAGGGCGCACCCATACCTGCAACAGTGGACGTTTGTAACACCGAGCTGTCTGTCCCTTGAGCCTACGCAGAAGACGAAGGCTACCCTCTTCGGAAGCTCGCCGTTTGAGGGTCTGTAGAGCTTCCCTTCCCTCGAGAACATCTGCTCGAGTTCGAGGTTCGTTATGACGTCCGGGTATATGCCGTAGCCGAGCTCTCCCTTCCTCCTCGCGTCGAAGTGTTGGAAGCCCGTGGCTACGACTATTGCACCCACCTCATGCTCCTCACCGTTTGAGAGCTTTACCTTGAAGTTGGGAGCTTCTCCTTCACAGGACTCAAGCTCGGTCCCGAGCTTCACCTCCACAGTCGGTAGGTTCTGGACCTCCTCGATGAAGGGACCGAGGACCTGCTGGGGTGTCATCTTCCTCGGTATCAGCGTGTGGTAGTCTTCGAGGATGGGTCTTCCGCCGAGCTTCTGCTCCTTCTCGACTAAGATCGTCTTGATACCGAGCCTGCCGAGGGTCCTAGCGGCTGCGAGTCCAGCAGGTCCGCCTCCTACCACAAGGACGCTCTTTGCCATCTCCTGACCTCCCGGATTTATAGTCAAGACTTGAAGAGAGGCATGTCTGCGGTTGCGGACTTCCTCCTCTTGAAGCCGTCGGAGGTCCTGCTGTAAGGCTCGTAGAGGTCATACTCCTTAAAGAACTCCATAAGCTCGTCGTATTTGCCCTGCTTCTCAAGCTCGGAGATGTACTTGACCGTGTCCTCCCACTCCTTCTTCAGCTCCCTCCAGTTGGTTATGCCCATCTTCTCCAGAAGCGGTTCGTAGTTGGAGCAGTTCCAGTAGAGCTGGACGACCTTGAAGGGGTGCGCTCCGCAGGCGAGGGCTGCGAACATCACGTCAGACATGACAGCTATCGGGTGGTACATACCGTGAGCTTTCCCTATCCACTGGTTCTTCTCGAAGGTTGTTGTGCAACCCGTGTCGTGGGTTATCAAGACGTCAGCTCTTATCTCTTCCGCTATTACTTTGAGCTTCCTCTGTATGGCGAAGGACCTCGTGAATTCCCTCTCGGTGAGTATGTGCCTAAAGCCAAAGCCACAGCAGTCATACCAAGTTGAGTAGTCAACAACCTGAGCGCCGAGGGCTTTTATGACAGCGGTGGATGCCGCAGGTCTCTGACCGTTGTAAACTTCGGGGTCGTAAGGGTAGTCGTCCGCTATCATCTTGTAGGTGTGGCAAGCGTTGTGTATCGCAACCCTTACGTTGGAGACGTCTATGCCCTTGGGTTTGCCCTCCTTTTCGTAAAGCTCCTTTATCTTGAACCTGACGGCGTGGACCCACTCGGAGTAGTGGACTATCTCCTGAGGTATGACTATCCTGCCGTCTTCGGTGAGCCTCCCCAGCTTCTTGAGTATGGGCTTTACAGCTTCCCTCAGTTCTTTGTTGAAGATCAGCTGCTCCCTCGTCTCCTTGTAAGAGCCGAAAGATGTCCCGCAGTGGATTAGGGGATAATAACCCGTCTTCCAAGCTTGGTGCATGTTCCTCAACCACACCGCCGCGAGGGCTACCGGGTTGGAAGTCCCCGAGCCGTGATAGTTCCAAGCTGTGCAGGAGGTCTGGTGGGGTTCGTTGAGGTAGTCGTAGCCGAACTTGTTCATGAGCCAGAAGATCGAAGCCGGGTATCCGGGTATGTTTCCGCACTGTCCGCAGGACTTGTGGTGCCAGAGCTTGTTGGTGGGTATGAGCTTTATCCTTCCCGTTCTCGTGAAGACCTCGACGGGCTTGTTCTCCTCCGTTATCCTGAAGACGAGGATCTCACCCTTCTCCTCGAGTTCGTACATCTCCTCGAAGAGGTGGTCGTAGTGGGAGTTTTTGTTCAAAATTGGGAAAGGCTCCTTCTCAGGGTATCTAAGGTAAGGGCTCTTCCCGTGTCCCATGGCTTCACCTCCTCAGTTTTTTTGGGGCATCAACCCCCCTTCATTAGCTCACTCCTCCTCCTCCATAAGCTCCTCCCACCTCTCCTCGTTCTCCTCGACTATGTCCATTATCACGTTGTATAGGTTGGGGTCGAGCTTCTCGAGCATTTCGAAGATCCCCGTTTCCCTCCAGATCGTATACATCTCTATAGCTGTCTCGAGGGACACCTCCCAAGCGGTCTTTACCGACTTCCCCACATCGAAGGGTATAGCCATCCTCTTGGCTCTTAAGTTCTCCATGTTGTCCTGCATCTTGGGACCCCAGTCGGGGAAGAAGTCGGGCTGGAGCATGTCCGCTGAGAGCTGGTTCCCCGTTGTCATAACTTTGAGGAGGACCCTCCCGTAAGGTTTCAGGAGGTCCTTCGTGGCTTCGAAGGCGTTCCTTACCGCCACCTCACGCATTATGATCACGAGTCCCCCGGGGTTGTTTACGAAGGGACACCTTATCCAGCAGGTGAAGCACTGGGAGCATGCCCATATGTATTCGTGGAGCATGTCGTATATGACTTCCACGTCCTCTTCGAGGAACCTTTGGACTATCTCTCTTGGGGAGTAGTCGAAGAACCTGTTCGAGGGGCAAGAAGCTGTGCAGACACCGCAGTTGAGACATCCGAAGAGGTATTCCTTGAAGCGGAAGTCCGACTTTATCTCCTCAAAGATCCTTACCTTCTCCTCCCAAGGGACCTCCTTAGTCTTTTCTGATATCGGTATATTGTATCCGTAAGGGTGTCCGTCCATAACACCACCCCCTTGAAGAACTTACCCCTTTAACATAGTCCGGACCGGCGGTCAGAACAAAAAATTTTCTTTATAGGGATATAAAAATATGCTTATAACTGCAAAACCTTTATAGGGTGATGACCGCGTATTCACCGCTCATCAGCTTGTCGAGGAAAGCAGCACCTCCTATTATCCCGTCGCATATCTCCTCGTTCACGTCCTCCTTCTTGTAGACGTCGGTAAGATCCAAGGAGGGAACGCAGAGGTATATCTTGACGCCTGCTTCCTTAGCCATCTTTATGAAGTCGTATACCGTCTGCTCAACGCCGGGTCTCACCTTCACCTTCTTCGCGTTGTCTTTCATAAGGAGAAATCCGGCTTCTGAGGTGATGACCATTTCTACCTCGTAGTCCATGGTGGTCGCTGCGGTAGCTAAGAAGAAGGGCGCACCGGCTTGGGGGTTTATAAGCTCACCCGTGACCGGATCAGCCCTCTCGAAGAAGGGAACCGTCAGGATGTAGAACAGAAGCTTGTCATACTCCTGCCCAGCCATCGCCTGCCTCCTCCGAAAAAGTTTTAAACAAAGATTATCATAGGTTTTTCAGCTTCGAGAACGTATTGTATAAAGGTAGCAGCTCCTGCGGGAGGCTCCAGACCGTCTATCAGGTCCTCGAGCTTGTAGCCGAAGAACTCCATGGTCATCTGACAGGGTATGAGCTTGACACCTGCCTCCTTGCAGAGTTCTATGAGTTCGGGGACGCTCGCTATACCGTGGTCTTTCATGGTCTTGTTCATCATAGCTGTCATGAAGTCCGTCATCCCCGGTATCATCCCCATTATCTGGGGAGGTCCCGGAAAGACCGCCTCCATGATACCCGCTATCTGACCTACCACAGGTGTCTTCTTGACCGAAGGGGGGAAAGCCATGGGCATGGCGGGATTTCCGAGGGGAGCTATCTTCAGCTTCTTCATCTTCTCCTTGTGTATTATGTTGAGTCCGTAGAAGGTGAAGAAGACCGCGGACTCTATGCCGAGGGAAGCAGCTGTTGAGGCGAGTATGAGGGGGGGAAGAGCCATGTCGAGTGTTCCCTTCGAAGCTATGATGGCGAGTCTTTCAGAGGCCATAACGACCCCTCCTTACCCCTTCTTCCTGATGTAGAATATGTACTTTCCTCCCTCCTCCACCGTCTCGATAAGCTCGTGACCCGTCCTTTGGCAGAAGGCTGGTATGTCCGCCTTAGAACCAGGATCGGTGGATATAACCTCGAGGACCTGACCGGCCTGAAGCTCCTCAAGAGCCTTCTTAGTCTTCAGAACTGGCAGGGGACAGTTGAGACCTGAAGTATCAAGCGTCTTGTCAGCTGTAACGCTCGCCATACTCCTCACCTCCTTGAGGAGAACTTCAGTAATTAGATTATCACAATATCTTTATAACTGCGCCATTACTTTTTATTAATACACGAATAACAGCGATTTATAGTTTACAGGGGCTTGGGTTCGGTATATGTTTTTTGTAAATGAATAGGAAAGAGGAGATCCTAAAGCTACTCGAAGAAGGCTACAGGACCGCCAAAGAACTCGCCCGCCACTTTAACGTCTCCCTAATGACCATATACAGGGACCTCAAGGAGCTTGAGGAGGAGGGGCTTATAGTCAGGAGGCACGGAAACGTCGAGCTGAAGAGGGATCAGGAGGTAAAGGAGGACTCCTGTGCTGTGTGCGGAAAGGAGGTGGATCTGAGGCTCGCCTTCATATACGTTCTGAAGGGTGGGAGGAAGATATACACCTGTTGCGCCCACTGCGGTCTTTTGCTTGCGGGGAGCATCGGGAGGGAGAGGATCGAGATCGCCATGACGAGGGACTTCATAACCTCGAACCCTATAAACGCCCTCGACTCTTACTACGTGGTCGGGGGTTCAGCTTCCCCTTGCTGTCTCCCTCCCGCGGTAGCCTTCGGGGATAAGGAGACTGCGGGAAAGTTCGCAAAGGGCTTCGGAGGTCGTGTCGCTGACTTTGAAAAGGCTGTAGCTGAGATGGAAAAGCTCATGAAAGGTGGAAAGAAGATGGATGTAAAACTCTGAGGAAGAGCCGATAAAGAAAAAGATGGCTCTCGACTACCAGCCCATTTACATACTGGCGAGCGGTATGCTCCTTCAGGAAAGGAAGCTTGACGTCTCCGCCAACAACCTCGCCAACATGGACACCCCCTCCTTCAAGAGGGACCTTCTCCTCGCCTCAGCCCTCTACGTTGAACCCACGGGAAACTTCGTCTATCCCGTTATAGACTCGGTCTTTACCGACCTCTCTCAGGGACCTCTCAGACAGACGGACAACCCCCTCGACCTCGCCATAGAGGGGGAGGGTTTCTTCGGCGTTTTGACGCCCGAGGGTGTGAGGTTCACGAGGAAGGGGAAGTTCTCCCTCGACAGGGAGGGCTACCTCGTCACAGAGGAAGGCTACAGGGTCCTCGACAGGGATATGAACCCCATACTCGTAGGAGGTAGTGCGGAGGTGGACCCCAAGGGGAACGTATACGTGGAGGGGGACCTCATCGCCACCTTGGGTGTTTGGGAGCTGGAGGATCCTCAAAAGGCTGGCTTTGACCTTTTCACAGGGAATCCCGTCCCGGCACGGGATTTCAGGATAAGACAGGGTTTCCTCGAGATGTCAAACGTGAACGGTATCCTCGAGATGGTTAGGATAATAGAGACTTCGAGGGCACACGAGGTCTACTCGAGGCTCGTTCAAGCCATCGACGAGGTTCAGGAGAAGGTAAACACGATCGCCCGCTAAAAGAGGCTTCCCTGACCTGATGTCCTGAAAACCCTCTCAATATCTTTGAGGAGGCTCTTCATCTCGAGCTGGAGTATCTTGGACCTTAGCCTTTCCATGT
>WFYM01000128.1 GCA_015490115.1 Aquificaceae bacterium | reverse complement strand
CTCCAAGCCGTTGCTCACTATCCTGAAGACCTCGTCAAGCTCCGTGAAGCTCGCTATAGCCTGAGAGGAGAGTCTGTTCATCTCCTCAACTATAGGTTCTATCTGGTCCTTTACGTTCCTGAGGCACTCCTCCACATCTTTTTTGTTCTCTTCTTCCACCGGTCGTCTTTCCCTTTCCCTGAATATCAGAAAAGCCCTTCCCTTCGCGACAACTTCGAGGTCTTCCCTCCCCTCCACCTCTTCGGGACCCCTACCCCTCAGAAGCTCCCTCGCGGAGTCGTTCATGAAGACAACTTTGCCGTTTTTGAAGAGGACGACACCCTCCTTCAGCCTCCCGATGACCTCTTTCAGGAGGTCGACCTCAGCCCTGCAACCTTCCAGCTTCTCCTCGAGTTCCTTCACCTTGCGTCCGTTGAACAAAAACATACCCAAACCTCACTTGAAGATCTTTTCCATCTTCTCTTTTAGGACCTCGGGCGTGAAAGGTTTGACTATGTAGTTGTTCACGCCTGCCTTTAGAGCCTCTATCACGTTTTCTTTTCTCGCCTCAGCTGTAACCATTAAAACGGGAAGGTTTTTGAGTTCCGGATCGTTCCTTATCTCCCTGACGAGGGTAAGACCGTCCATCTCGGGCATGTTCCAGTCGGTTATGACGAAGTCGAACTTTTCACTCTTTAGCTTTGCGAGGGCTTGCTTTCCGTTCTCAGCCTCTTCTATGTTGGTGTAGCCGAGCTGGTTTAGGATGGTCCTTATTATCCTCCTCATGGTACTCATGTCGTCAACTACGAGTATCCTTATGTCGGGAGGTGGCATGGGCATGGCTTCTCCTCCTCAAAGCCCGAACTCCTCAAGTAGCCTGTCCACATCCTGCTGGGATATCCTGTCCTTGGAGAGGATCTCGCTCACCTTTCCTTTTATACCCGAGACCTGCTCCTCCTTCAAGTCCCTTCCAGCGGTGACCTGAGAGACTATAACGTCCACGAGGGCTGACTTTATCTTCTCGAGGACCTCGATGACGGTCCTGAGCTGCTGACCCGCGAGGTCGTGGAAGGAGAGGTAGGTGTAAAGCTCGAGGATCGTGGAGATGTTCTGCTCGTTCTTTTCCTTTATGCTTTCGAGCTTCTCCTTTATCCTCTTGACGGGACCGAGGCTGAGCAGAAACTCGACCTCCTCCTTTATTCCTTTCGAGTTCTCGTTTATCCTTTCGAGCAGGTTCATGATCGAGTGGGAGGTGTCCTCGAGGTAGCTTACAACGTCCTCTATGTTCTTCCTCGTCTCGGGTATTAGCTTGGAGCTTTCAGCCACAGGCTTTTTGATGTTCTCTATGACCTTTTCGAGTTCCCTGACGTTCTCAAGAAGTTCCCTGATTATGTCTTCGAGGTCCTTCATTCTCCGACCCTCGGCAGGAACTCCACAACTTTCTCCACCTTCACCGCCTTCTTCCCTTCCGACTCCCCTAAGATCCCTTTGAAAACGGGAAGCCCAGAAACTTTTACTACCACCTCCTCAACGGACCTCCTGTCGAGGGGTATGAAGTCTCCCTCTTTGAGTTCGAGGACCTCTCTCACCTTCATATTCATTATCGGCAAAACCGCCTCCACCTTTACCGGAACCGAAAGGAGGTTCTCCAATATGACGTCCCTGAAGTCGCTCTCCTCCGAGTCAGCGGTTCTCAATATATCCTTTATCGGCTCTATGGTCTTCATAGGTATGGCGAAGTATATGCTACCTTTGAAGCCTTCTATCTCCACGGTCAGAGTAACCACTATCACTATCTCGTTCCTGCTCACCGTTATGAGCCTCCTCGGGTTTTCCTCTATACCCGCGAAGACTATATCCCCCTCCTTCACCACCTCCTTCCAAGCACTGTTCAGGTGCTTTATGAGTATGTCGAGGAAGTTCCTTATGACTTTTAGCTCCACTTTTGTGAAGTTCCTTCCTTCGACTTTGTAGGGCTGGGCCGGACCGCCGAATATCACGCTCACTATCGTGTATATGAGCCTCGTGTCCATGACAAGATACATCCTCCCCCCTAAGGCTTCGACGTTGAGGACAGCTATCGCCGCCGGAAGGGGTATCTTAAGGACGAAGTCGGAGATCTTCTCCGTCTTTATGTCCGAGAGGGATATGGTGTCTAAGTTAAAGACCATGCTCCTTAGCTCCGTGGTAGCTGAAGCCACCCACCTGTTTATCACCTGCTCGAGCTTTATGAGCCTCGTCGGAGATATCCTTTCGAGTTCCTCTACGCTAAAGGGTTTGTATTCAAGCTCCTTCTTCTCCTCCTTTCCCTCCTCCTTTCCGAGGCTCTGAAGGAGCATGTCTATCTCTTCCTGAGAGAGGAACTCCTCACCCGCCATCAAGTTAAATATAATCGCAAGATGACCGAATATATTTACAGATGACCCTCACCCTTGGAGGTCAAAACATGTCAGAAGACAAAGTTCAGGAGTGTGCAAAGTATATGGAGGAACTTTCGAAGCTGACCGAGAGTCTCATGAAGATAGCGAAGCAGTCGAACCTTTTAGCCCTCAACGCCGCTATAGAAGCTGCGAGGGTGGGTGAGTCTGGAAAGGGTTTTGCCGTTGTCGCTACCGAGTTCAGGAAGCTCGCTGACAACACCTCCAAGCTCTCAAAGGAGATAAAGACGATAGTCGACAAGCTCGCGGAGACCCTCAAGGTGGAGGGTGGGTGATGGGTTCCGACAGCCACGCCCTCCCTAACATACTGGAGACGGGGAAGAACGAGCTTGAGATAGTCGACTTCAGGATCCACGAGGAGGGGTACGAGTGGATATTCGGAGTGAACGTAGCGAAGGTCCGGGAAGTTCTGAGGATGCCGAAAGTTACAAAGGTTCCTAACATGCCCCCCGAGGTGGAGGGGATGGCGGAGATAAGGGGGAAGCTGATACCGGTTGTTAGCCTCGCAAGGTGGATGGGTCTCGAAGAGCCGCCGGAGAGAAAGAAGTTCCTCCTCCACCTTGAGTTTTTGAGGGAGAACGTTGGCGTCATAGTCCACGAGGCGAAGAGGATAAGGAGGATATCTTGGAGCGACATAAAGAAGCCTCCCGACACCCTAAACCAAAAATTGGGAGGAAGGATAACAGGTGTTGTGGACACGGAGGACGGTCTTCTTATAATCCTCGACTTTGAGGGCATACTCCACGACATAGGGCTTCTCAAGATATTCCGCGAAGAGGAAGCCCTCGAGGAAGCCAAAGCTACCAAGAAGGCCTACACGGTCCTCCTCGTCGAAGACTCATCCGTGGCGAGGAAGATAATAAGGGAGCTTCTCGAGAACGCAGGTCACCAAGTCATAGAGGCGGAAGACGGCTCCCAAGCCCTCGAGATCCTGAACCAGCACCTCGAAAGGGCGAAAAAGGAAGGAAAGAGCGTAAGGGACTATATACAGGTAGTCATAACCGACATAGAGATGCCGAAGATGGACGGGCTTACCCTCACCAAGAAGATAAAGGAGACCGCGGGACTCATGGGTCTTCCCGTCATAGTGAACACGACGCTGAGCGACGACACGAACAGGGAAAAAGCATTTCGTGTGAACGCTGACGGGTTCATAGTCAAGTTCGACGCTCAGGAGCTTATCTCCATGGTAAACAGGCTCGGTGAGAGAGGTGCTGAGTCATGATAAGCGACGAGATGAGGGAGATCTTCAACGAGTTCGTTGTAGAAGCTGAAGAGAACCTCCAAAAGATTGAAGAGAACCTCCTCGAACTCGAAAAGGACCCGAAGAACGAGGAGCTTCTCAACGCCACCTTCAGGGCTATGCACACGCTAAAAGGAGGTGCAGGCTTTCTCGGACTTCAACCTATAGTAGAGGTCGCCCACGCTGCGGAGGACGTCCTCGGGAAGCTGAGATCTGGGGAACTCAGCCTCACACCTGAGATAAACGACGCCATCCTGAGGGCCGTTGACTTCATAAGGAGTGCTATACAGAGATACGATGCGGGAGAAGAGGTGGAGGTTCCCGAAGAACTCGTCAGGGAGCTGAGAGATATCGAAAGGGGAGCCGTTGAAGAAAAGAAGGAGGAAGAGAGCATAGACCAGATACTCGAAAGATACGGCTTCGGACACCTGAAAGGAAAACCTGTGGAGGAGATACTCGAAGAACTCATACTCCTCCCGCCTGAAGAGAGACCAAAGGAACTCATAGAGGAACTCGACAGGATACTGACGGGAGGAAAGCCACCTCCCCCACCCTCCGAGGAGAAGGAGAGGAAGGCTGAAGAGAAGATGCTCGAGATAGCGGAAGAGACAAAGGAAGAGCAAAAGGAAGAGAAACCTCCAAAAGAGGTCCAGCCGAAGACGGAGGGCGAGAAGGTCCTGAGGATAGACGTCAAGAAGATAGAGGACCTTATGAACTTGGTAGGTGAGTTAGTTTTAGAGAGGAACAGGCTCCTCAGGGTCTTCCAGAAGGTCCAAGAAGAATACACCTCAAAGACCATAGACGAACTCGAAACGGTCATGTCCTCTCTCGACAGGATAGTCGGAGATCTCCAGCTCGCGGTTATGAAGACGAGGATGCAACCCGTAAAGAGATTGTTCCAGAAGTTCCCGAGGGTGGTGAGAGATCTCGCCAGAATGCTCGGAAAAGAGGTGGAACTCGTTTTAGAGGGCGAAGAGGCTGAGATGGACAAGACGGTCCTCGAAAAGCTCGAAGAACCCCTAATACACCTCATAAGGAACGCGGTAGACCACGGGATAGAGCCTCCGGAGGAGAGGGAGAGGCTCGGAAAACCGAGGAAAGGGATCGTGAAGCTGAGCGCTTACTACCACGGCGACAGGATATTCTTAGAGGTCCAAGACGACGGGAGGGGGATAGACCTCGATAAGGTAAAGGAGAAGGCTTTAGAGAGGGGACTCATAACCCCCGACAGGGCTGAGAAGATGACGGAAAAGGACATACTGTTCCTCATATTCCACCCGGGCTTTTCCACCGCGGAGGAGGTCTCACAGGTCTCTGGAAGGGGAGTCGGTATGGACGTCGTTATGAACGCGGTCACCTCCTTCAGGGGAACGATAGACATAGAAACGGAAAGAGGAAGGGGAACCCGCATAATCCTCTCCTTCCCCCTCACGGTAGGGATAATCAGGTCCCTCCTCGTGGCGGTAAACGGAAGGTATTTTGCCATCCCCATATATTCGGTCCTCGAGATAATCCAAGGTGAGGACGCCCAGATAACGACAGTCTCTGGAAAAGAAGTTCTAATCCTCAGGGACCTCACCATACCCTTGATAAACCTCGGTGAAGCCCTCGGGATAGGTAGCACAGGCATAGGATACGTGATCGTCTCTCAGGTAGGGAGCCAGAAGGTAGCCTTTACCGTAGACGACCTCTTCGGAGACGAGGAGGTGGTAGTAAAACCGCTCGGGAAGATAATAGGAGAGGTCCAAGGGATATCGGGAGCTACAATAACGGGAGACGGTAAAGTGGTCCTGATCTTAGACCTCGACGGGATCCTCAAAAGGGAGATGAGAGGTATAACCCTCGTGTGAGGTGGTGCCATGGCTGAGATCGTCCCTGTCGGAGAACAAAGACCGGAGAAGGTAACCACTCAAGTTGAAGAGTTCCTCGGGATTTCTTTGGAGAAGGAGCTGATAGGGATCTCTCTCAAGAAGATCCTCACCATATCCAAGGTGGTGGACATAGTGGACGTCCCCTACACGCCCCCTTACATAGTCGGCGTCATAAACCTGAGGGGAGAGATAATACCTGTCCTGTCTCTGAAGCAGATCCTCGGTCTTCCCGAAAACACGGAGCCTACCCGCATAGTCGTCCTCGACTCCCAGCACGGGAAGGCGGGAACGCTCGTCGACACCATAGTGGGCGTTGTGAGGGTCCCGATAGAGAAGTTCGACCCGAACCCAATGGTTGGAAGATACAGCGAGTATGTGAGCCACGTCGCCCAGACCGAATACGGACTCATGGAGATCCTCGACGTCGACAGGATAATAAACTCCATAGTCCAAGGTTAATAAGTTTCTTTTCATAAAACTTGACAACAATTCACTAAAGGTCTAAAATATTCCCGAAAGAAGGGAAGGAGGTCTTACCATGGCGAAGGAGAAGGTCCTCGGCATAGATCTGGGAACTACGAACTCGGTGGTCGCAGTTATGATGGGGGACGAGCCTGTAGTCATACAGAACCAAGAGGGTTCGAGACTCACACCCTCGGTGGTCTCTTGGACCAAGGAGAAGGAGATACTCGTAGGTGACCCTGCCAAAAGGAGGGCTATCCTCGACCCCCAGAACACCATATACGAGTCAAAGAGGTTCATAGGTAAGAAGTTCGACGAGGTGAGGGAGGAGGCGAAGAGGGTCTCCTACAAGGTGGTTCCGGACGACAAAGGGGACGCAGCCTTCGACGTCCCGAACGCAGGGAAGATAGTCCGTCCGGAGGAGGTAGGCGCCCACGTCCTGAGAAAGCTAAAGGAAGCCGCGGAGGCTTACCTCGGCGAGAAGGTAACAAAGGCTGTGATAACTGTCCCCGCTTACTTCAACGAGAGGCAGAGGCAAGCTACGAAGGACGCCGGGAAGATAGCTGGTCTTGAGGTTCTCAGGATCCTCAACGAGCCGACAGCTGCAGCCCTCGCCTACGGACTCGACAAGAAGTCGGACGTTAAGATCCTCGTCTACGACTTCGGAGGAGGGACCTTCGACGTCTCCATACT
>WFYM01000127.1 GCA_015490115.1 Aquificaceae bacterium | reverse complement strand
GACCTCGTCTTCCCCCACCACGAGAACGAGATAGCTCAGGATGAAGCTATAACCGGAAAGCCATTCGCAAGATACTGGATGCACAACGGTCTCGTTACAGTAGGCGGTCAGAAGATGTCCAAGTCCCTCGGAAACTACGTTACCTTAAAGGAGATATACACAAGATACCACCCTGATGTCCTGAGGCTTCTCGTCCTATTTACCCACTACAGGAGTCCCCTCGACTTTTCTTGGGAGAAGATGGAGGAGGCAAAGAGGGCTTACGAGAGGCTAAAGGGTGCCGTAGAGGACTACGAGCTTCTGAAAAAGCTCCAAGTGGTCGAAAACAGCGGAGGGGGAACTCACCCCCTATACGACAAGGTGAAGGAGGTGGAGGAGGCTTTCTTTGCGTCCCTCAGCGACGACTTCAACACACCGGAAGCCCTCTCCCACATATTCTCCCTCGTCACGGAACTCGGGAGGATAAAGAACAAAGCTTTCAAGGAAGGTAAGATAACCTCCTCCGAGCTTTCCGCTTACGAGTTCGCCTCGAAATCCCTCCACTCTACGGTTAGGAAGATCTTCGGGCTACTCGAAGATCTATACCCCGAATGCGAGGTGGAGAGGGTGGTGGAGAGGGAGACGGAACCCGGCGAGATCTTAGATACAAAGCTCATAGAACTCCTCATAGAGGTGAGGTCCTTAGCGAGAAAGGAGAAGCAGTATAAGATAGCGGATATGATAAGGGAGAGGCTGAGGGACTTTGGCATAGAGCTTGAGGACACACCGGCGGGGACGCGCTGGAGGAGGGTATGACGCTCATCCTCGAAGGAAAGACCCCGTCTAAGCTCATAAGGGAGGAGATAAAGCGTGAGATCTCCGAGTATACAGCTCAGGGACTCAGGAGACCGGGTCTCGCCGTAGTCCTCGTCGGGAACGACCCGGCGAGCAGGATATACGTGAGGAACAAGATAAAAGCTTGCAAAGAGGTGGGTATGGAGTCCTTCTTTTACCACCTCGAGAGCAACGTGACCACCGAGGAGCTTCTCGACACTTTGGCTGAGCTGAACGCAAGGGAAGAGGTGGACGGGATCCTCGTCCAGCTCCCTTTACCTCCCCACATAGACCAGAACGAGGTGATAGCCTTCATAAACCCTGAGAAGGACGTTGACGGCTTCCATCCCGAGAACATGGGGAAGCTCGTGGCGAGGATGGAGGACGGCTTCATACCCTGCACTCCCCTCGGCATAGACCTTCTTTTGAAACACTACGGCATAGAGGTAAAGGGGAAGGACGTGGTGATCGTCGGGGAGGGCTTCATAGTCGGGAGACCTCTCAGTCTCTTGATGCTCTGGAGGGGAGCGACGGTTACCGTCTGCCACATCCATACGAAGGACATAACCAAGTTCACGAAGGAGGCGGATGTGCTTGTGTCCGCTACAGGCGTTCCGGGACTCATAAGGGCTGAGATGGTGAAGGAGGGAGCTGTCGTCATAGACGTTGGGATATCGAAGGTTGGCGGGAGGATAGTAGGGGACGTGGACTTCGAGGCTGTGAAGGAGAAAGCCTCCGCTATAACACCCGTTCCGGGAGGGGTGGGTCCTATGACGGTGACGAGCCTCCTCCTCAACACCCTGAAGTCTTACAGGAGGAGGATGAAGGTTCACTCCACCTCAACTATGAAGCCGTAAATCTCCATGTCTTTTAGCTTCTCGAGTTCTTTCTTCGCCTCAGCCCTCGACTTGAACCTCCCGTATATTACCTTGTATATACCCGAAACTTCTACTATGCTGAGCTTTTCGAGTCCCCTCTTTTTCAGCCTCTCGACGAGCCTTTCAGCCCCCTTCCTCGTTGAAAAAGCCGCCACCTGTATTCCGAACCTACCTTCCTCCTCCTTCTTCTTCGCCCTTTCGAGGAGCCTTATGGTTCTCTTTTGCTCCTCGATCAGTATTTTGCTTAAGATCCCGTAAGCTTGGGACCTTTGCAGGTTGTTCGTCTGCTTGTCTTCGAGGACCATCCTGATCATCTCCTTAGCTTTTTCGAACCTTCCCGTTTCGTAGTATACCTTTGCAAGGCTCAGGTATATCTCCGGGTTCTTTATGTTGTTTGAAAGGAGGGACATGTAAAGTTTTTCAGCCTTCTCATACTCCTTTGCGTCCATGTAAGCGCTGCCGAGTTCGAGCTGTGCCTCTATGAACAAGGGGTTGTAGGCTGTAGCCTTTTTGAGGAACTCTATATACTTCTCCGTTTCACCCATCTCCTTGTAAACCTTCGCGAGGTGGTAAAAAGCTACGTGCTTTTTGTCGAAAAGCTCGTCTTCAACAGCGGTCTTTAAGTTCTCCACAGCCCTCCTGTAGTCCTTCATCTTGAAGTAGAGGATCCCCAAGTTCATGCGAGCTTCAGAGAAGTTAGGGTCAGCCCTTATAGCCCTCAAAAAAGCCTCCTCAGCCTTTTTGAACTCACCGACAGCCATATATGTATTACCGAGGGCGTTCCATATCTTGGGTTCCTCGGGAGCTACCTTGGTCGCCCTGTAGAAGTGGGCTATGGCTTCCGAGTAGTTCTTGGCAAAGTATGCGGACATCCCAAGGTCGTAGAGATACCTCCACTCCTTTTCCTTCTCCGCTTCCTTCTCTACCTTAGGCGCGCAGGAAAGGAGAAGAAGGAAAATCATAAGAAAGTGTTTCATCATCTTACTAAGAAGGCTTCCTTGAAGTCCTTCTTTACTTTGGTGATCGCAAGCTCGAGGCTCTCAGCCTTTACCCTCACCCTCACCTTGAACAGACCTTCCTCCTCCACCATGAAGGCATCGAAGCCTTTGTCCTTTGCGTTTTTGAGGCTCTTTTTTGCATTTTCCTTCTTTTTAAAGGCTCCTATCTGGAACACGAAGTCTTTGAGTTCCTTTTTAGGAGCTTCTTGGACCTTTTCGGGTTCTTTTATCTGTTCTTGCTTTTCCTCCACCTTCTCCTCTTCTACAGGTTCTGGATTTTCAACCACCTCCTTCGGCTTTACAGTCTCAGCTGGAGGGGTTGTCTGGACGGGAGGCTTTGCCCTTACTATGGGAGGGGGTATCGTCTTCGTCCTTTGGGACTCTATCCATGTGTTGACTCCGAGGTAGAAGAAGACGAGGGCTACGAGTATCCCTAAGAGGAGGGCTAGCCTGTGTCTCTGCATACTTCTCCCCCTTACATCCTCTCAGGTGCGCTCACACCTATTAATTTTAGACCAACTCTTATGGCGCTCCTTATACCCTTCAAAAGCCCGAGCCTTCCCTCCATAACACCTTCGGGGCTACCTATTACCCTGTGGTGGTTGTAGTAGTTGTGGAAGGAGGAGGCAAGGTCCATGAGGAGGTAAGTTAGAACGTGTGGCTCCCTCGAGAGTGTTATCTCTATGAGTTCGTCCCTTAGCATGAGGGCTTTCTTCATGAGCTTAAGCTCCTGTTCTTCCGTGAGGTTTTCGAGAAACTTTCCGAGGTCCATATCTTCCGGGTCCCTCCCGAACCTCTCTTTGAACTCCCTGAAGACCCCCGATATCCTCGCGTGGGCGTATTGGACGTAAAATACTGGGTTTTCGGAGCTTTTTTCTTTTACCTTGTCCACGTCGAAGTCGAGGGGTGTGTCGCTCCTCTTCGTTAAAAAGATGAACCTTATAGGATCAGGTCCCACCTCCTCGAGGAGTTCCCTCAAGGTAACGAAGTCCCCGGCTCTTTTTGACATCTTCACTTCCTTCCCTCCCCTGAAGAGCCTGACCGTTTGGACCATGTATATCTCGAGCCAGTCCTCGGGGATCTCGAGCATCTTGAGGACAGCCCTTATCCTCGGGACGTAGCCGAAGTGGTCAGAACCCCAAAGGTTTATAACTTTTTCGAATCCCCTTTTGAACTTGTTTATGTGATAGGCTATGTCAGAGGCGAAATATGTATAGGTCCCGTCCGATCTTACAGCCACCCTGTCCTTGTCGTCCCCGAACCGGGAGGTCTTCACCCACAACGCACCTTCACTCTCGTAAAGGAACCCCTTTCTCTTCAACTCTTCGAGGGCTTTCTCCACGGAGCCGTCCCCGTAGAGGTCCCTCTCGCTGAACCAAACGTCGAAGCGGACACCGAGGTCTTCGAGATCTCTCCTTATCTCCTCCATGATGGCGTCCATGCCGAAGCAGGAAAGGAGTTCAACATCGGACCCTCCTTCGAAGGAGGAGGTGTAGTTGAGAGGGAAGTTAAAGGAGCGGGAGAGGAGCTTCTCCTTGACGGCGAGGGGGTCTTCTCCCTTCAGAAGGGCTTCACCGACCGCTTCCTTTACGAGACCCGCTATCTCCTTAACGTATTCACCTTTGTAACCCTCCTTCTCGAAGGTTTCTTTTATCTCCGGTCTCGAGTTTTCTTTCCCGAAGGACTCGAGATACCTGAACAGCATGGAAACTCCGAGGAGGTATACCTGCCTTCCCGCATCGTTTATGTAGTATTCTCTCGTGACGTTGAAGCCGAAGAACTCGAACATCCTCGCGAGGGCATCTCCCACCACAGCACCCCTCCCGTGACCGAGGTGAAGGGGTCCCGT
>WFYM01000126.1 GCA_015490115.1 Aquificaceae bacterium | reverse complement strand
GTTTTTACTTTATCCTCTATCTCCTGTTTTTTAATATTTATACGCTCCAAAATATATTCATTTCTGTTTAAATAATCTAAAATACTGTTTGCTAATTTGCTTATAAGTTTCGGTTCATATACTTCAATAGAAACTTCGACGGTTTGTTTAGCTCCTCTCAGCTCCCTCGAAGAAATTTTGTAAATATTTTTAACTTCCTCTTCACTTAAGTTAAGTATCTGCATCACATCCTCAAACCTCTTCTCTTTAAGGAGTTTCTGTATGTAGTTTATATACCTTACAGTTTCCGCCGGAGTAAAAAATTTCGGAACCTTAACTGTAAACGAAGACTTGTAAACCGGTCTCATGATAAGAACATAAAGGGAAGCAATAACAAGAAAAACAAAAACGGTTCCAAAAATTATCTTCCACCTTCTCTTGAGCTTGAGGAGAAGCTCGTATAGGTCTATCTCCTCCTCGTAAGCTTCCCTTTTCTCCTCGCTCACGCTAAGTATTTTAAAATAACACCATGCCCTTTAAGGACCTTCGTGAGTTTTTAAGAGCCCTCGAGAGGGAAGGGGAACTCGTCCGTATAAAGGAACCCCTCTCCCCCATCCTCGAGATAACGGAAGTAATAGACAGGACAACGAAGCTACCCGGAGGCGGGAAAGCCCTTCTCTTCGAAAACGTAAAAGGATACGACATACCGATAGTAGCCAATATATATGGCTCCGAGAAGCGTATAAAGATGGCTCTCGGATACGAGAACTTAGAGGACATAGGCTGGAAGCTCTACAGGATACTGAGACCCGAGGTCCCGAAGACCTTCCTCGAAAAAATAAAGAAGATACCGGAGCTAAAAAAACTGAGCGACGCCATACCGAAGACGGTCAAAAAGGCTCCCGTCCAAGAGGTTGTAATAAAAGATCCGGACCTTCTTTCCTTGCCCATACCCAAGTGCTGGCCTAAAGACGGTGGTAGATACATAACCTTCGGTCAGGTGATAACCGAAGACCCGGAAAGCGGTATAAGGAACGTGGGTCTTTACAGGCTCCAAGTCCTCGACAAGGACAGGCTCGCCGTCCACTGGCAGATCCACAAGGACGGGAACCACCACTATTGGAAGGCGAAGAGGCTGAGGAAAAGGCTCGAAGTAGCGGTAGCCATAGGAGGAGAGTCACCCCTCCCATACGTCGCCTCAGCACCCCTCCCGCCCGAGGTGGACGAGTACCTCTTCGCCGGGATCATAATGGAGAGACCAGTCGAACTCGTAAGAGGTGTTACCGTCAGCCTCGAATACCCCGCGAATGCGGAGATAGTCATAGAGGGTTACGTGGACCCGGAAGAACCCCTCGTCGACGAGGGACCCTTCGGCGACCACACGGGGTATTATACACCCGTCGAAAAATACCCCCAGATGCACGTTACCGCAATTGTCATGAGGAGGGACCCCATATACTTACACACCATAGTGGGGATACCACCTCAGGAGGACAAGTATCTCGGCTGGGCTACCGAGAGGATATTCCTTCCCCTCATAAAGTTCAACCTGCCGGAGGTCGTCGACTACCACCTGCCCGCTGAGGGATGCTTTCACAACTTCTGCTTCGTCTCGATAAAGAAGAGGTTCCCCGGACACGCCTACAAGGTGGCTTACGCACTACTCGGACTGGGTCTCATGTCCCTCGAAAAGCACATAGTTGTCTTCGACGACTGGATAGACGTCCACGACCTCGGTCAGGTCCTCTGGGCTTGGGGGAACAACGTGGATCCCGCAAGGGACGTTTTGATCCTCAAAGGTCCGATAGACGTCCTCGACCACGCCACAAACGAGGTCGGCTTCGGAGGTAAGATGATAGTGGACGCGACCACCAAGTGGAGGGAGGAGGGATACAAAAGGGAATGGCCCGAGGTAATAAGGATGGACCCGGAGGTAAAGAGGAAGATAGATGAGCTTTGGCATAAACTCGGGATAGAATGAGCCGTTATAAATATAAGGAACATGGATAGGCTAAGGAGGATGCTCAGGTTCTCAGCGGAGGAGGTTCCCACAAGCAGGGAGGAGTGCCTAATAGAGGGTCCTCCCCTCCTTATGGCTCTCAGAGGTATAAGACCGGTGAGGGACATAAAGAGTTCCCTCATGGCTAAGCTGAGGCTGATGAGGGATCTGAAAAGGTCAGCCCTTCAGGGTCCCGACAGGTCTTAGCTTGGCGACGACCCCCGCTATACCGAGTTCGTGGACTACCCTCACCACCTCCGAGACGTCCTTGTAAGCCTGAGGTATCTCCTCCATTACGGTCCCCTTTCCCCTCGCGACTACGATGAGGTCTCCGACCACCTTCTCGAGACCCACCTCCTTCACGAACTTCTTAGCCTGCCTCCTCGACATCACCCTCCCGGCTCCGTGGCAAGCTGTCCCGAAGCTAAGCTCCATAGAGCCTTTGAGACCCACCATGAGATACGAAGCCCTCCCCATGTCTCCGGGTATTATGACCGGCTGTCCGGGGAAGGACCTCGTCGCCCCCTTCCTGTGGACAACGACCTCGGCGGACCTGTGCTTTTCCACCTTCGCTATGTTGTGGGCGTGGTCGTATATTACCCTGTAGCCAAGCTCCTCCCAAGAGATCCCGAGGAACTTCCTTACGGTGTTTGCGGTTCTGAAGCCGAGGATCTGCCTGTTGGCGAAGGCGTAGTTCGCGGCAGCGTTCATAGCCTTGAAGTAGCTCTGACCCTCCTCCGAGGAGAAGGGCATGCAGGCGAGTTGCATGTCCGGTAGCTCTATGCGGTATTTCTTCAAAGACTGGACAGCTATCTTGAGGTAGTCGGTACAGACCTGGTGACCGAACCCCCTCGAACCAGAGTGGACCATAATAAGGAGCTGACCCTCGAAGAGACCGAGCCTACCAGCTGTTTTTTCGTCGTATATCTCCTCGACCACCTGAAGCTCCACAAAGTGGTTTCCGGAACCCACAGTCCCGAGTTCGTCGGAACCCCTCTCGAAAGCTTCCTTCGAAGCCCTCTCAGGATCCGCGTCCGGAAGGACACCACCCTCTTCTATATTCTTCAGGTCCTCTTCGAAGCCGAAGCCTTCTTCAACAGCCCACCTCGCCCCCTTCGTTAGGACCTCCCTCATCTCCGACCTCGATAGCTTCACAGTCCCCCTTGAACCCACACCCGCGGGAACGTTCTCGAGTATCTCGTTCATAAGCTCCCTTATCTTGGGAAGGATATCCTTGCTCTTTAGGTTCGTCCCTATGAGCCTCACACCGCAGTTTATGTCGTATCCCACACTCCCCGGACTTATGACACCCTCCCTCGTTGAGGTAGCCATCACTCCCCCGACCGGAAAGCCGTAGCCAACGTGGACGTCGGGCATGACGTAAATGGCACCGACTACCCCGGGGAGGGTCGAGGCGTTTACAGCTTGTCTTACGGCTTCTTCCTCGAGCTTCTCGAAGAGGGGGTCGCTGAGGTAAAAGACGACGGGAACCCTCTGCCCCTCAACGGTCCCGGCGGGCAGCTCCCATATATAGCGGTCCTTCCTCACGAGCTTTTCCTTCAGGCTCATAAACTTTAATTTACGAACCTGTCTATTATCTTGGCACCGTTGAGATCACCCCAGACGTTTACCGCGGTCCTCAGCATGTCCAAGAACCTGTCCACAGCAACTATGACACCTATCCCCTCGAGGGGGACACCCACGGAGCTGAGAACTAAGGTGAGCATAACGAGACCCGCTCCCGGTATAGCCGCAGCACCGACCGAGGCTAAGGTAGCCGTCAGGAATACAACGAGCATCTGGGGAAGGGAAAGCTCTATACCGTAGAGGTTCGCTATGAAGACGACAGCAACGGACTCGTAAAGGGCAGTCCCGTCCATGTTTATGGTAGCCCCCAAGGGAAGGACGAACCCGGCAGTCTCCCTCCTCACCCCTCCCTTCTCTTGAGCTACCTGCATCGAAACGGGTAAGGTAGCTGCGCTCGAAGCTGTAGAAAAGGCAAGGAGGGGAGCCTCCCTTATGCTCCTCAGGTAAGCGTAGGGATTGTATCCTCCGAAAAAGAAGGCAATAAGGGGTAAGGTGACGAGGGCGTGGATCAAAAGACCCAAAACAACGGTGAGGGCATACTCCCAGAGGGATTTTAAGACTCCGAGACCGACGCTCGAGACCACGTAGCAGACGAGGGCAAAGACACCGAGGGGTGTCAGCTTCACCACCCACCTCGTCAGGTTTATGAGAGCTTCGTTTAGACCTTCGAATAGGTCCCTTATCTGGTCCAGCTTATTTCCTTTCACTGTGAGCGTCGCGAGTCCGAAAAGAACGGAGAAGAATATTATCTGGAGGACGTGACCCTCCGTGAAACTCTTTATCGGGTTCGTGGGGACTATGCTCCAGACTAAGTCCTCGAAGGTGAGCTTCTTCACCTCAGGACCGCTTTCGGGCAGCTTTATCTCACTCCCCTTTCCTGGGTCCAAGAGGCTGACGAGCAGAAGACCCGAAAGGACGGAAAGACCCGTGGTCGAGAGGTAGTAGATCGCTGTCTTCACACCCATGTCCCCGAACTTCCTCAAGTTACCGAGACCGAGCGTGGCGACGAAGACGGAGGTAAAGACGAGGGGAACTATTATCATCTTGAGGAGGGCGAGGAAGATATCACCCACGATCTTTATCCTCTCCCCGAGGACGGGGAAGAAGACCCCTGCAAGGACACCCCCTACGATGGAGAGGAGCGTGAGGTTCTCGAGGGTGAGGAGCCTCCTCATTTCCAGCATTATACTATTTCTTAGATGAGTTTCATAAGCAGGGAGCTGAGACCGGTATTTGAAAAGACCATAAGTCCCCTCGTCGATCTCCTCTCCAAGAAGGGTGTCCACCCTAACCTGATAACCCTCGGCGGTTTCCTCCTCATACTCGCAGGCTCGGTTACCCTCTACTACAAGCTCCTTATAGTCTCCTTCCTTCTCCTCGGGACGGGTGCGGTCTTGGATGCTGTTGACGGTGCTGTTGCGAGGAAAACGGGAACCAACTCCGAGTTCGGAGCCTTCCTCGACTCTACGGTGGACAGGTTCTCGGATTCCCTGCCCTTCCTCTCCCTCGGCTTCATGTATGCGGAGGAGGGGGAGCCTTACGGGACCCTCCTTTCATTCCTCGCACTCGTCGGCTCTTTCGGTGTCAGCTATACGAGGGCGAGGGCTGAAGCCCTCGGAGTATACGGTATAGGGGGAGCCTTCGAGAGGGCTGAGAGGTGGATAACCTTGCTCCTCGGTATCCTCCTCGACCTCATACCTCTCGCCCTCTTTATAGTTGCGGTGGGTAGCATAGGGACGACGGTCCAGAGGATATACGAGGTAAGGAAGCATATGGGGAGGTCGGGGCTTGGGATTTGAGGAGGTCTTCCCAGAAGCCTTGAGAGATGCCCTCGAAAAGGTGACGAAGATCCCGACTTACGGGGAGAGGGGTGCTGTCAGGCTCGTTTACAACCTTTTGAAGCTTACAAAGGAGGAGAGGCTCTCGGTTATAGAGACCCTGAAAAGGGCTGCGGAAAAATTAAGACCCTGCAAGGAGTGCTTTCTCCTCACCGAAGACGACCTTTGTAGTATATGCAAGGACCCGAAGAGGATGAAGAGGTTCGTATGTGTGGTAGAGGAGTCTCAGGACGCTTACGCCATAGAGAAACTCGAACGCTACAAGGGAGTTTACCACGTCCTTCAGGGAAGGATAGCTCCCCTCGAAGGGATATCCCCAGAAGATCTTACGGTTGACAAGCTCCTCGAGAGGATAGGGAAAAATAAGGTGAAGGAGGTGATAATAGCTACGAACCCGAACGCGGAAGGGGAAGCGACAGCCAACTACCTCATCCGCATAATAAGGGACAGGTTCCCCAAGGTCAAGGTCTCCCGCGTCTCCTACGGACTGCAGTTCGGCTCACTCATAGAACTTGCGGACGAAGTCTCCTTGGAAAAGTCCTTCGAAAACAGGAAGTGAACCTCGTCCCCCTCAACATAGAGGACAGCCTGAGGAACTTCACCCACCATACGGTTCACCCTCTCAGGTATGCCGTGTCCCCTCCAGACGTGACCCGAACCGACTAAGACGACCACCTTGTGTCGGGGGAACTCTTCGAGTAGCTTAGCTATTTTGTAAGCCATACCGCTGTCCCAAGCGAGCTGAACGTCTATGAACTTTTTTTCGTCAACTTCTTCGTGCTTTTCCATAACCTCCTTCAGGAAGTCGAGGTATTTTCCCGTCGGCGGGACTATCTCGGAAGGGAGGTATTCGCTCCTTACGTTCTCGAGACCTTTCTCTTTTACCTCTTTAACTAACTCGCTCGGTATGTTGAGGGCGAAGATCCTTATGCCCTTTTCCCTCGCGAACCTCCATATGGGTGCGTAAAGCTCGGGGTCGAACTTCCACCTTTTCCTGTATTCTGTGAGCGTCAGCATCTCCTCCTCGTCTATGACACCCTCCACGTATTCGTCCAAATGTTTTTGGAACTGTTGCTGGAACATCTCCATGGCGAGGATTATGCTGTGACCCCTCTCCGTGAGATACCTTATGACCTCGAGCTGGAGCCTGTGAGCTTCCTCCGAATCGTGGACCTCCCCGAGGTATACGACCCTCGCCCTTTCCAACTCTTCGAGTATGTCCCCGAGGGAGACCCTCTTGAAGAAGACGAAGTCGCTCCCGAAGACGACTCCTACAAAGAGCAGGAGAAGAGCCATTGATTTAATATAAACCCATGGCGTCCTTGCTCATTACGGGGACCGACACGGGAGTCGGGAAGACCTACGTGACCTACAACTTAGCCCTTCTCCTGAAAAAAAGAGGTGTCAAAGTGGGTTGCTTCAAACCAATTGAGACTTACGTGAAGGAAGTCCCGGAAGACGGGAGGCTACTCTCGGAGGCGACGGGTCAGCCATTAGAAGAGGTGGTCCCGGTCAGGTTCTCACTTCCCCTCTCCCCTTACGCCGCTGAGCTTGAAGAGGGAAAGAGGATAGACCTTGAGGAACTCGACAGAAGGTTCGAGGAGCTTAAAGGAAAATACGAGGTCCTCCTCGTTGAAGGGGCGGGTGGTCTCGCCGTTCCTATAAAGAAGAACTTTACCTACGCGGACCTTGCCCTGAGATGGGATCTTAGCATCCTCATAGTTGGGAGGGCCGGACTCGGAACCTTAAACCACACATACCTCACCTGGTTCTTCGCGAAGGAAAAGGGTCTCAAAGTAAAAGGTATAGTCCTTAACGGCTTTACGGGAAAGGACCCCTCCGAGAGGACTAACCCGAAGATAGTCGAGGAGATGACGGGGATAAGACCCCTATGCCTGCCGAGGAGGGAAGGTCCAAAAGCCAAGGAGGAGGACCTCTTACCTCTTCTTGAGCTTGTCGGGCTTTAGACCGTAGTAAAAGGAGACGTTTTCGACGAGCCTCCTAAAGTAAGGTGCGCTCACCTCCCCTCCGTAGAGCCTTTTTCCTTTCGGCTCGTCGACCACTATGACACCAACGAACCTCGGCTCGGTCGCCGGGAAAACACCTGCGAAGTATGTCACCACCCTCTCCCTCGAATACCTACCCTCTTTAGGGTCGAACTTCTGGGAGGTTCCCGTCTTCCCGGCTATTGTGAAGTATCTGGACCTCGCCCTCTTTCCCGTTCCCCTTTCCACAACCTCTATGAGTGCTTCCCTCAGCCACCTTACCGTCTTTTCGGATAGGGTTCTCTTCAGGACCCTCCTCTCAGCCCTGTAGACGACCTCTCCCGTCGGTGAGACTATCTCCTTGACTATGTGGGGCTGGACTATCTCGCCCGTTAGCAGTCCCCCGAAGGCGACGGCGATGGTGAGCGTGTTCATCGCTATCCCCTGACCTATGGAGGCGTATAGGATGTGCGCGGGGTAGCTGAAATCGGGTATCAAAGGGTTAGCTTCACCGGGGAATATGCCGAACCTCCTCTTCATGTGGAAGGTTTCGAGAAGCTCCTCAACGTCCTTCCTCTTGAGGAGTGAAGCCACCTTAATGGTCCCCACGTTCGAAGAGTAGACGAGGACGTCCTTCAATCTTATCCTCCCGAGCCTCCT
>WFYM01000125.1 GCA_015490115.1 Aquificaceae bacterium | reverse complement strand
CCCACCGAAAGCCCCGCAACGTCGTCGAAATAAACGTGGTAGATCTTTTCCTTCGGTCTGAGGAGGGGAACCTCTCCGAAGGTGAGTATGAGGAAGGCGAAAGCTGAAGCAGTTATGAGGACGAAGATACCTAACTTAATCTCCCTCGCCATCAATAATAGTATAGAAGAACCTCCTGAGACCTTCGCTCGCCCCCGTCCTTATGGAAACGTCCGCGTGGGGTGTGAGGGGTGTTTCCTCCGGGTTTATCTCAACGAGCTTCGCTCCGCTCCTTTTGGCTATGAGCGGAAGCTCAGCTGCCGGGTATACCTGAGCTGACGTCCCGACAGCTAAGAAGATCTCCGCACTCAAAGAGAGTTCGTAAGCCCTCTCGAGGGCTTCCTGAGGGAGAGCCTCCCCGAACCAGACGACGTCGGGTCTCAGAAGCCCGCCGCACTCCTTACATCTTGGCGGTATCTCCTCGAGGGGGACCCTGTGGTCGTAGTATCTCACACCGCAACTGACACACCTCACCCTCCATATGTTCCCGTGAAGCTCTACGACCCTTTTAGATCCCGCCCTCTGGTGGAGACCGTCCACGTTCTGGGTTATAACCCAGAGGTCCTTTTCCTTCTCGAGCTTTGCGAGTATCTTGTGGGCTTCGCTCGGCTCAGCCTTCGCGATCAAACCCCTCCTCCAGTCGTACCACTCCCAGACGAGCTTGGGGTCCCTCTCGAAGGCTTCGGGGGTAGCCAAGTCTTTGGGATCGTATCTTCTCCAGAGACCCCCTTTTCCCCTGAAAGTTGGAACACCGCTCTCCGCGGATATGCCCGCTCCCGTCAGGACCACGATCCTCATCCTAAATTACAATACCATCTGTGGAGGATAGGGAATTCCTGAAAGCTTACAGGGACACCTTCGTTGAAAACTTCCTCTCTTCTATGGAGGAGAGCATACCGGGAGTTCTCAACTCTCAGGCGATCAGGGTCCTCGTGAGGAAGCTATACTCGGTCATCTTCTCCTTCAAAGAGAACATGGAAAAGGAGATCTTCGAACTCTTCTACTCCCTCGCAAGGAACGGTGTGAATATAAAGAAGCCCCTCACCAAGAGCCTGCTTACCCTCCTCAGGGACTACGTGGACCACGTGGCGAAGGAGGGAGGTGACTACAGGAAGGTAAAGGAGATGGTAGACCTCATAGACAGGGTCCTCATCTCCGTCGACTCAGCCTACAGTAAGTATTTAAGGGAGCTGAGGGAGAAGGCTTCACCCAAGGAGGAGACCCAAGCTATTGAGCTTGAGAAGGCTCTAAAGGTGGTGAAGGAGGCGGAGGGGGGAGAGGTGGACCTCCTCACCTACTACAAGGAGGTTCCCGCAACCTGCAGGACAAAGCTACTTAAGGTAGAAGGGAAAGAAATTACCGTAGGTATGTGCGACCTCAAGATCTTCGATATAGGCTCGGTCCTATACCTCAGGCTGAGGGACCTTCCCGGAGCTGTTCAGGTGAGGGTAAAGGAGGTGGACCACAGCGAAAGGGCGGTGAAACTCGAGGTCCTCGGTCTTTCCGACCTCCCTCAGGAGAGGAGGAGGTTCGTAAGGGTAGTCCCGAGGGAACCTGTCCCCGTAAAGCTCGAAAGGAACGGCTGGACCGTGACAGGCTCCATGGCTGACGTCTCCGTGGGCGGTGTGGGCGTATACGTTGAAGACCCGGACGATCTGAAGGAGAACGATCCGGTCAAAGTTTCCTTCGAACTGCCGAAAGGTAAGGTGGAGACGCTGGGTGTAGTCAGGTATGTGATCGAGAGGGGAGGTGTGTTCAGGGTAGGTATACAGTACGAGCTGGACCTGAAGCAAGAGGATGTGGTCAGCGACTACGTTATGGAGAGGCAGTTCGAGATCTTAAGGGAGCTGAGGGGACCTTCGGTATGATGGGGGTTTCAAAGAGGCGCCTTAAGAAGATAGAGACAGCTTCGGTGGACCTTCTGAGGAGCTTCATAAAGTTTAAGGATCTGAAAGACTTTCTGAACTTCATATGCGAAGAGGTGGCGAAAGCCCTCGAAGTGGAACTTTGCGGTGTTTTCCGCTACGAAGAGGAGAGAAACGCCTTCCCCCTCGAGGGAGGCTTTGGCTGGAGCGGGTCCTTTACCCTCGAAGGGGACACCCACGCCCACCGCTGTCTGAAGCTGAAAAGACCCGTGTCCTCAGAGGAGAGGCTCGGCCCTTTCGGGACGGTTAGCCTACTCGCGGTTCCCGTCTTCCACATGGGGAAGGTGTGGGGGGTTTTGGGAGTCTACTCAAAGAGTAGGAGGAGCTTCTCGAAGGAGGAGGTGGAGTTTTTAAAAGGAGTATCTACCGCGATCACCGAATACCTTGAGAAGGAGAGCCTCGCAAAGGAGTTGGAAAAAGAAAAGGAGTTCTTCCAGCTGATAGCTGAGAAGGCTCCCGTCCTGATAATCATATACAGGGAGGAGTTCCTCTACGTCAACTCCTACGCACTCAAGCTCTTCGGCTACTCCCAAGAGGAAGTCTCCAAGATGAAGGTGTGGGAGGTTGTCCACCCCGATTTCAGGGAGGCTGTTATGGAGAGCGTAAGAAGGAGGATCTCGGGAGACAGGACACCGGTCGAATACACGGACCTTCCCGTGAGAACCAAGTCGGGGGAATACAGATACCTCAGGCTCCACGCAACTACGGTAAAGCTGAAGGACGGCTACGCCGGACTCGCGGTAGGTATAGACGTAACGAGGGAGAAGGAACTCGAAAGAAAGCTGAAAGGTGAAAAGAGGAAGCTCGAACTCATACTCACCCACTCCCACGACGTCGTCTCCATAGTGGACCCTGAAGGTTTCGTAAGATACAAAAGCCCCTCCTGTGTAAAGGTTTTAGGCTGGAGACCCGAAGAGGTGGTCGGAAAGCGTTTCTCGGACTTCGTCCATCCCGAGGACGCCGGCAAAGTTGAGAGCTTGAGGAAGCTCGTCTTCGGAAGTCCGGGGACGGTCAGGACCTCCGAGTTCAGGGTGAAGACCAAGACAGGAGACTACAGGTGGATAGAGGCTATAGTCTTCCTCCCCTCCGAGTGGAAGGAACTCGGTCTCGAAGGTGCGGTCTTTAGCGAGAGGGACGTAACGGACAGGAAGAGGATAGAGGAGAGGATAATAAGGATGACCTACTACGACCTCCTCACGGGACTCCCGAACAGGATACTCTTCATAGAGAAGCTAAGGGAAGCCTTGAGCTACGTCAAGAGAAGGGGTGAGATGGTGAGCGTGGTCCTCATAGACCTCGCGAGAACAGCCGAGGTGAACACCCTCTACGGCTCAGAAGCGGGAGACAAGATCCTCAGAAAGGTGGGGGAGAGGCTAAGGTCGAAGCTGAGGTCTGGAGACATAGTGAGCAGGTTCTTCGCTGACAAGTTCGGTATAGCGCTCACGGGCATAAGGGACACGAGAGGTCTCAGCAGGGCTTTGGAGAAGGTAAGATCCGCCTTCGAGGAACCCTTCACCTTAAACGGGAAGGAGGTGAAGATGGAAGCTTACATGGGTGTTTCCCTCTTCCCGAGGGACGGTTCGGACCCCGAGGACCTCATAAGGAAAGCTGAGATAGCTTTGGCGAGGGCGAGGGAGAGGGGTCCCGGAAGCGTAGATCTATACTCCTCCGAGGTGGAAGAGGAGCTGAAGCAGATAGCGGCTGTTAGGGAGGACATAGAGAAAGCTTTAAAGGAGGACCAGATAAAGGTCTTTTACCAGCCGGTTCTTGACCTCAAAAGGGAAAAGATGGTCGGCATAGAAGCCCTCGTGAGGTGGGAACATCCGAAGCTCGGACTCCTTCCACCTTCCGAGTTCATATCGGTAGCCGAAGACACGGGTCACATAGTGGACATAGGCTACTGCGTCCTCGCCAAGGCTGTAAGGGACCTTTCCCGCCTCCACTCGGAGGGCATGAAGAAACTCTTCGTAGCCGTTAACTTCTCCATGAGGCAGTTTTTGGAGGAGGGTCTCACTGAAAGCATAGAGGAGGTCCTGAAGCTCTTTAAAATACCCCCTGAGAACTTCGTCGTCGAGATAACGGAAAGCACCGCGATGAAAGACCCGGAAAGAACAAAGTTTATCCTCCGCTCCATGAAGGAACTCGGCGTCAAGGTCGCCATAGACGACTTCGGGACGGGCTACTCCTCCATGAACTACCTCATAGAGTTCGACGTGGACAAGATAAAGATAGACAGGACGTTCACCTCAGCTATGGTGGAGAACGAGAGGGCGAAGGCGGTTGTAAGAGCCATAGTGGACCTCTCCCATTCCGTGGGAGCTGTCTCCCTCGCTGAAGGGATAGAGGGAGAAAGGCACCTCAAAGCTCTGAAGGAGATGGGTTGCGACGAAGGTCAGGGCTACTACTTCTCACCGCCCGTTGAGTTCGAAAGGCTAAGGGAACTTATAATAAAACAGGGATGGGTGTAGAGGAGGAGATATTGAAAGAGGCGGAGAGGACGCTCGGAAGGGAGAACCTGAGGAAGGTGATAAGCAGGATCCTCGAGGACCTCGCCTCGGTGAACCCTAAGCTCGAAGGTATAAGCGTTCCCGAAGACCCGAAAGATATAGACCTCTCTAAGCTCGGACCCGAGGAGAGGAGGAACTTTCTGTTTTTGCTCCTCGACCTTTGCGACTGCCTCGGTTGTGAGAGGCTAAAGGGGAAGTTCCTTAAGAAGTTATAATCTTACCGATGATAAGGATCACCGAACCCAACTTTTCGGAGGAGGAGAAGAGGGCTGTTCTCGAGATCCTCGAATCCCGCCAGATCACGAGAGGTAGCTGGACCGAGACCTTCTCGAGGGAGTTCGCAGGGTATATAGGAGTAAAGCACTGCTTTACCGTATGCTCGGGAACGGTGGCCCTTTTCGTAGCCCTCAAAGCCCTCGGCGTGGACAGGGGTGACAGGGTGGTGGTTCCGGCAATGAGCTTTATGGCTACCATAGACGCTGTCTGCCTCGCGGGAGGGGAGCCTGTCGTCGTCGACGTTGACGACTTCTACACGATGGATCCCAACCAACTCGAGGACGCTGTGAAGAAGTTTTCACCCAAGGTTGTCATACCCGTTCATCTTTACGGCGGAATGGCTGACATGGAGGCTATAATGGAACTCTCCGAAAGATACGGCTTTTACGTTATAGAGGACTCCGCTCAAGCTCACGGAGCCGAGCTGAAAGGGAAGAAAGCCGGAGCTTGGGGTCACATGGGTGCTTTTAGCTTTTACGCCTCGAAGAACGTCCCCATGGGGGAAGGGGGTGCTATAACTACGAACGACGACGAGCTTGCTAAGAAGGTAAGGAGGTGGATAGACTTCGGTGAGAGTCCCGCCTTCAACTTCAGGATAACCGAGTTCCAAGCTGCGATAGGGACTATACAGCTGAGGAGACTCGACGAGAGGAACGAAAGGAGGAGGAGGATAGCCTCCGCATACACAAAAGCCTTCGGGGAACACTTCTTAGTTCCCGCGGAGAGGGAAGGTTCGAAGCACGTCTACCACCTCTACACGCTGAGACACCCGGAGAGGGACAGGATAGTGGAGGACTTAAGGAGTGCGGGAATAGACGCGAGGGTATACTACCCGTACCTTCTCCACGAGCTGAGGGATTCCCTGCACCTGCCGACTCCGAGGGCTGAGAGGTTCAGGAGGGAGGTCTTTTCAATTCCCGTCCACCCTTATCTTACCGACGAGGAGGTGAGCTACATAGTGGACTCGCTTACGGAGATAGTCTCTTCTGGTAAGATCATCTCTTAGATGTTCAAAAAGGTCCTCGTAGCAAACAGGGGGGAAATAGCGGTAAGGGCTATAAGGGCTTGCAGGGAACTCGGCATAAAAACGGTAGCTGTTTACTCGGAGGCGGACAGGAACTCCCTCCACGTGAAGCTCGCGGACGAAGCTGTATGCATAGGACCGGCGGACCCGAAGAAGAGCTACCTCGACATACCCGCCATAATGTCGGCGGTCGAGGTCACGAAGGCGGACGCTGTCTACCCGGGTTACGGTTTCTTGGCTGAGAACCCCAAGTTCGCCGAGATAGTCCAAAAGAGCAGGGTAAAGTTCATAGGTCCCTCCCCCGAAACCCTCGAGATCATAGGGGACAAGATAAGGGCTAAGGAGATAGCGAGGAGGGTAGGGCTTCCCCTCGTTCCGGGAAGCGAGGGTGCTGTTGATCTCGAGGGAGCTATTGAGACAGCGACGAGGATAGGATACCCGGTAGTCCTGAAGGCGACGGCGGGAGGAGGAGGCAGGGGTATAAGGATAGTGATGAGCGAGAAGGAGCTGAGGGAGAAGTTTCCCGTGGCGGTTCAGGAGGCGGAGGCTTCCTTCGGAGACGGGAGAATATACGTTGAGAAGTTCATAGTGAACCCGAAGCACATAGAGTTTCAGGTCCTCGCCGACTCGAAGGGTAACGTGGTGGTCCTCGGAGAGAGGGAGTGTTCCATACAGAGGAGGCACCAAAAGCTCTTAGAGGAGGCTCCGAGTCCTTCGGTGGACCCGAGGTCGAGGAGGGAGATATCCGAGGCTGTGGTCGAGTTCTGCAAGGAGATAGGATACGAAGGAGCCGGGACGGTAGAGTTTCTCATGGACGAGGAGGGTAACTTCTACTTCATGGAGATGAACGGGAGGATACAGGTGGAGCATCCCGTAACCGAGATGGTGACGGGTGTAGACCTCGTGAAGTGGCAGGTGAAGATAGCGATGGGTAGAAGGCTCAGGATCTCAAGACCGAGGCTTAGGGGTCACGCCATAGAGATGAGGATAAACGCGGAAGACCCTGACACCTTCCTCCCCTCGCCGGGAAAGGTCGAGAACCTCATCCTGCCCGGAGGTATGGGGGTCAGGGTAGACACCCACATATACCCCGGCTACGACGTCCCTCCCCACTACGACTCCCTCCTTATGAAGCTGATCGTTTGGGGAGAGACGAGGGAGGAGGCGATAAGGAGGGGTCTGAGGGCTTTGGAGGAGACGGTGATATCGGGGAAGGGTCTGAAGACGAATTTAGAGTTCCACAAGCGCGTTTTGAGATCGAAGGAGTTCAGGGAGGGGAGGCACCACGTCGGCTTTACGGAGAGCATGATGGTCTAAAGACCCTTGAGGAGTTCCTCCAAACTTTTCTTTTCCTTTATCTCCATGAACCTCACCACGTATCGGGCTATCGGGTCCACCTCCACGTTGACGAGGTCTCCGACCTTCCTGAACTTCAAGTTGGTGTTCTCGAAGGTAAAAGGTATTATGTTCAAGCTTATCCTCCCGTCAAGGACATAGTTTACCGTAAGACTTATCCCGTCCACGGCAACCGAACCCTTCTCAGCGAAGAAGACTTCCTTCCCTTTAGGGACCTCTATTACAAGCTCCCTGTGCCTTCCCGCCTCTTTGAAGACCAGTATCCTGCTCACAAAGTCAACGTGTCCGAATACTATGTGACCCCCCAGCCTCGAACCGAGGCTCAGCGATCTTTCCACGTTCACAGGGTCCCCCTTCCTCAGGAGGCCGAGGTTTGTTCTCTTCAGCGTCTCTGGTGAAACCTCGAAGAGGACCTCACCGCCCGAGACCTCGACGGCTGTGAGGCAGACCCCGTTTACGGAGACGCTGTCTCCCACCTTTATGTCTCCGAGCTTCGTCTCTATCCTCAAAAGACCGCTCCTTACCTCCTTCACCCTCCCCACGTCCTCAACAATACCCGTGAACATCAGAGGACCACCTCCTCAGCCGGGAACACGGGACCCTCGTAGCAGACCCTCACGAACTTCCCCTCCTTCGTTTTCACAACGCACCCGAGACACACACCCCATCCGCAAGCCATCCTCTCCTCGAGGGAGAGGAAAGCTCTGTGACCTGTCTCTTTGGCGGTTCTCTTCACGGCTCTCAGCATAGCCTTGGGTCCGCAGGCGGAAACCACCCAAGAGGGGTCGAAATCTTTGAGGATCTCGGTGACCACTCCTTTCCTCCCCGCGCTCCCGTCCTCCGTAAAGAGTATGTAGTCGAAGCCCTCCTCCCTCAGCCAGTCGATCATGGCGAGTTGCTCCGCGGTCCTTCCCCCGTATACGAAGAGGACCCTCTTCCCCCTCCTCCTCAGCTCCTTACCGAAGAGGGTAAGACCCGCAAGACCGACACCCCCTCCTATCAAGAGGTGCTTCTCCCCCTCGTAAGAGAAGAGACCCTTACCGAGGGGACCGAAGGCTCTTACCTTCTTACCTTTTCCCCAACAGCTCATGAGCTTCGTTCCTCTCCCCACTACGTCGTAAAAGATGAGAACCTCCTCCCCCCTCACGTCGCCGACCGCGAAAGCCCTCCTCCCCATAGGGTCGTAGTTCTCGGAGACCTCCACCATAAAGAACTGTCCGGGCTTTACCTCTATACCCGGAGAGCGGAGCTTGAGGAGCCAAGTCCTTCCTGAGAGGTGAAGGTTCTCGGTGACCTCGAGCAGGTGATCTTCCATCGGGATTATTATTTTATTTTTCATGAGGATCTTTGCGGTCCTTCTCCTCATCCTCGCCCTCGGCTTTACCTCCGAGGACAGGTGGTATCCGGACGTGAAGGAGGGGATAAGGGTAGCCAAGGAGAAGGGGAAGCTCGTCATGTTCTACTTCTGGGAGGAGGGATGCACATACTGCAAGTATATGGAGGAGGTAGTATTCGTCGAACCGGAGGTTTACAAATACATGCACGAGAAGTTCGTCATAGTCCCAGTCGACGTGGACAACCCTCCCCCCGAACTCGACAAAAGGTTCAGGGTCCTCGGGACACCGACCTTCATAATCTACGATCCCAGAACCGACAGGATAGTCTTTCAAATAATAGGGATGCAGGAGGCGGATGACTTCATGAAGCTTATGGTAACAGCTTGCAGAAAGGCTAAGGTTATGGAGTGCTGAGTTGTCCCTGAAGGAGAGGGCGAGGAAGGTAAAGCTCATCCTCATGGACGTCGACGGCGTCCTCACGGAGGGCAGGCTCTACTACACCGACTCCGGGGAGACGGTGAAGGTCTTCGACGTCAGGGACGGTCTCGGTATAAAGATGGTCCAAAGGGCTGGGATAAGGACGGGTGTGATAACGGGGAGGGAGTCGGAAGCCTTAAGGAGGAGGCTCGAAGAACTCGGCATAGAGGAGATCCACATGGGGAACTACAAAAAGGAGGAGGTATTAGAGAGCATCCTGAGAAGACTCTCCCTATCTCCCGAGGAGGTAGCCTTCATAGGCGACGACCTCGTGGACGTTCCCGTAATGAGGAGGGTGGGCTTTCCTGTGGCTGTGAGGGACGCCCCATACGAGGTAAGAAGGCACGCTGTATACGTGACGAGATCAAAGGGGGGAAGGGGAGCTGTGAGGGAGGTGGCTGAGCTTATACTAAAACTCTCAGGTTCACGGTGAGATAATAAAAAAGATGAGGACCCTTCTCGTTCACGTAGCTTTTGTTCTCCTCTCCCTCAGCTCCCTCGCCTACATAGACAAGCTAAGAGAAGAGTCAAAGCTCTTCTCAAAGGAAAAGAGCATAGCGAGCGAGGTGGGCATAAAGGTTGTGGGGGAGGGAGGTGTTG
>WFYM01000124.1 GCA_015490115.1 Aquificaceae bacterium | reverse complement strand
CTCTCCACACCGGTCCCTCCCACCTCCAGACCTTCTATCCTGAGCCTCCCCCACAAACCCCCTTTTATCTCAACATCCGCCTCAAGGGAGGAAGCACCCCTCACACAAGTGAACCCGTCGGAAAGGAGCCTCACCGTTCCTCCCCACCCAACAGTCAACCGCAGGACACCCTCTCCGCACCTTCCCCAACTGTATAGACCGTGAAGACTAACCCCGAACTCAAGCTCCTCAAACCTGAACAGCTCCTCCCCCCTCACGAGAACCTTAGCCTTTTTGAGTTTCACACTAAAGACATCTTCCCTCACCCCTTCGAAGACCAGAAACACCCCCTTTCTCATGAGAAGGGTGTCGATTACAGGGAATTTCGGAAGTGCAAAGAGGAGAAAGGCTGAGGTAAGGATCAGGAAAGCTGTGAGGGTGACAAGCACTCTTAGCAACCACACCCTCTGGAGGAACCACATAACTAAATGTCCATATCTTCCTCTTCTTCCTCTTCTTCTATTGCACTCCTTTCTTGGATCATCCTCATTATCCTCTCGGAGAGTTCCCTGTGTTGCTGGGTTATCTTGGAAAGCTCTTCAGGAGAAGATATTATGTATGGAGTTATGAAGATGAAGAGGGTTGTCTTGTCCTCCTGCTCCACGTCCCTTCTGAAGAGCCTCCCGAGGACCGGAACCCTCCAAAGACCGGGGACACCCTCTATGGTCCTCAAGGTCTTCGTGCTTACGAGACCTCCTATGATCACCGTCTGACCGTTCTCGACGACGACGTCGGAGGTTACCGTCCTGTTCGACGTGACCGGGACAGTGTAGCTCGTCGCACCTATCTGGTTCGTCACGAAGTCTATTATCTCCTGAAGGGAGAGGTCTATGGTGAGCCTCAAGTTCTCACCCGATATCCTCGGCGTTACCCTGAGTTCCAGACCCACCTCCTTGTAGTCGTAGACTATTATCGGCTGACCGTTTATGTCGAACTTGACACCCTCCGCGTAAGGGACAACCTGACCCACCTTTATGACAGCGGGCTGGTTGTCGAGGGTGAGGACCTTCGGGTTTGAGACTATGTTAAAGCCTGTTCCTGTCTCGAGGAGGGAAAAGAGGAGGACGAGGTCAGGGAAGAAGAGATCTACACCGCCTATGGTTACCTTCCTTCCAACGTCCGAGAATACACCCACAAGGAAACTCCCCGATAAAAAGGCGCTGTATATGTCGGTGAGGGAGCTTCCTCCGAAGACAGCCCCTCCCCTCTCCCCGAGGACCTGCCACCTCACACCTATGTCGAGGAGGCTCCTCGTTGAAGCTTCGACTACCGTAGCAGCTATGAGGACCTGCCTCCTCCTCACGTCCAAGCTCTCGACGAGCTTCTTTACGCTCTCGTATTCTGACCTCGTAGCGTAGACTATCAGGGAGTTCGTCCCCCTGTCGAAGCCTATCCTCATACCCTCCCTCGTCCTTATAACCGGCATTGGTCTCGGCTGAAGTCTTTTGGGCTTTTCCCTCTTTTGTATGGTCGGTATCCTTTCCCTTTTTTCGTAGTTCACCCTCCTCGTCGGTCTTATCACCTGAGTTCCAACCCTCACACCACCTCCGAGGAGGCTGCTCAGACTCTCCGCAAGCTCCTCAGCCGCGACGAATCTGAGAGGTATTATGTAAAAGCTCCTCTTTTCAGCCCTCACCTCCTCAACGTCTATCTTCTCGAGTATCTCCTCTATGGACCTTTGGGCTTCCCTTGAAGTGAAAACGACGAGGGCGTTCGCCTCCTCGCTCGCGGAAACTATAAGCGGTATGCCGAACCTCTTCGAGAAAACGGTTCCCAAGGGAGTAATAATCCTCTGGGCTTCCTTCGCCGAAAGGAACTTGAGCTTGTAGACCCTCACCTCACCCGCAGCTTCTTCCCTGTCGAGGGACCTCAAGATCCTGACCGCCTTTTCTATGTTCTCCCCTGTGTCCGCGACGATAATGGAGTTCGAAGGTGAGTGGACCGAGATCCTCGCGAAAGGGGAGAGGAAGGGTCTTAAAGAGTTCATAACCGTCTGAGGATCAACGAACCTGAGGTTGTAGACGAGGACGGCAAACTCACCCTTTGAAGGTCTCTCCTTGACCTTTGCGGTCGCCACAGCTTCGGAAGCGGGCATTATCCTGACTACACCCTCCTCCTCTACGACACCGAAGCCGTACATGGAAAGGGCTGAGGTGAAGACCTCCCAAGCCTCCTCAGGGGAGAGGGGCTTCGAGAACTCGAGGGTCATCTTCCCCCTCACGGCGGGATCGACTACTATGTTCTTTCCCGTCACCTCGCTCATGAAGCTCGCAACCTCCCTTATCTCAGCCCCTTGGAAGTTGAGGAGGATCCCCTCCTTAGCTTCCCCTCCCCAGACGAGGAAAAGCAAAAAGAAAAGGACTATAACACGCATACTCAAGTATTATATGAATTAATGGATCACCGTCTCGAACTCGAAACCCTCTACGAGGTAAGCAAGATACTGTCAGGTTCCCTGAACTTGGACGAGACCGTCCCTTACATTCTGAGGCTCCTCAAGAAGATCTTGGGCTTCGAGAGAGTCACCTTAACCTTATACGACCCCGCGACGGACCAGATAGTCGTGAGGGCTACCTCTTCGGGTAGCTTCCCGAGGGACGGCTTCAAGAGGGGGGAGGGGATAACGGGAAAAGTTTGGAAGCACGGCGTCCCGATAGTGATCCCGGACATCTCTCAAGAACCTGAGTTCCTAAACAAACTTTGGAAGAGGAAGAACTTAAAAGGCAAGAAGGTAGCCTTCATAGCTGTCCCCATAAAGGCGGGTGGGAAGGTGGTGGGGGTTCTGAGCGCCGACAAGGAGGTCTCGAAGAGGGACTCTCTGGACGACTACACGAGGTTCCTGAACATGGTAGCTACCCTCATAGCCAACACCTTCTCTTTGGAGAGGAAGATAGAAGAAGAGAAGAGAACTTTGGAGGATGAGAAGAGGGCGCTCGAAGCGGAGCTGAGGCGCGTCTACGACAGGCTCCACATAGAGGGTATAGTGGGAAGGAGCAGGAAGATCTTGGAGGTCATAGAGCTTGTAAGGAGGGTAGCTCCCACGAGCGCCACCGTCCTTCTGAGGGGAGAGAGCGGTGTCGGGAAGGAGCTTTTCGCAAGGGCGATACACTTCTTAAGTCCGAGGGCTAACAAGCCCTTCGTCGCTGTGAACTGCGGGGCTATACCAGAGACCCTCCTCGAAGCTGAACTCTTCGGATACGAGAAGGGAGCCTTTACGGGAGCTTACTCTTCGAAGAAGGGGAAGTTCGAAATGGCAAACGGCGGGACCATATTCTTGGACGAGATAGGTGAGCTTCCTCTCCACCTTCAGGTAAAGCTCCTCAGGGTCCTTCAGGAGAAGGAGATAGAAAGACTCGGAGGCACAAAGCCCATAAAGGTGGACGTGAGGATAATAGCCGCGACCAACAGGGACCTCGAGAGGATGGTAAGGGAAGGGAAGTTCAGGGAAGACCTCTACTACAGGCTGAGCGTCATACCCATATTCATACCTCCACTCAGGGAAAGGAAAGAGGACATACCCCCCTTAGTTCAGCACTTCTTGGAGCGCTTCTCCAAGGAATACAAAAAAGAGGTGAGGATATCGCAGGAGGTAATGGAGGCGTTTTTAAGATACGAGTGGAGGGGGAACGTTAGGGAGCTTCAAAACGTCATAGAGAGGATGGTAATCCTCGACACGGACGGGGTCCTCACCGCCGAGGATCTTCCACCCGAGATAAGGAAGGAGCAGAAGGGACAGAGGGCTTCGGTTCCGGAAGGTGGAACCATTTGGGAGGTAGAAAAGAGGCTCATAGAAAAAGCGCTCGAGGAGAGCGGTTTCGTGATAAAGGAGGCTGCAAAGAAGCTCGGCATGACGCCGAGGCAGGTGAGCTACAGGATAAGGAAATACGGTATAAGGTTGCCGAGATGAAGCCCCTTCTCGTCAGGATAAGGATCTACCCGATAAAGGGTTTGGACCCTGTTGAGGTGAAAACCGCAGAGTTCACCGAGAAGGGTTCTCTGCTCCACGACAGGGAGTTCGCTCTATTCGACGAGAGCGGTAACGTGGTGAGCGGGAAGAGGGAAAAGAAAATACACAGGATAAGGAGCGAGGTGGACTTTGAGAAGGGGACCTT
>WFYM01000123.1 GCA_015490115.1 Aquificaceae bacterium | reverse complement strand
GCATCTACAACCACTCCTACCACCTTTTCAACCTTCCACTCGTGATCGAGGAGAACAGGTTTTCCTATCAGGTCCTTGGCTTTCTCTTTAAGGACCTTCGAAGGAAAGCAGACTTTACCGTAGTTCCTCTGAACGCAAGTCTCGGAGAGTGCTATAACGTCGAATTCTACACAGCATTCGCTCTCTTGCACATTCGTAGGTTCGAACTTAGAAAGAAGTTCGAGCATGAATTGATATTGGAGCTTTGAACGGTGGGTCTCAAGCAATATTTTCAGATATTTGCAATATTTTCAAAAGCCTTTTCTGTTGAGAGGCACTTCCGGGGGCAAGGTGTAGTGGGTCTTTTCGAACTCTTCCACAGCTTCTTCCGGGATTCTCAGAGTGCCTTTGGTCCCTTCTCCGTATACTTTGATGGCTCTCAGGTAACCAAGGTCGATCCAGTTGTAGACGGTCCTTTCGGAAACTCTAAAGTACCTTGCTACTTCCTTGACTGTTAGGTATTTCCTTTTCCTCATATAGATTTTAAATTTAACCCATGGACTGGGGACAGGTGGTGACGATTATTTTTGGAGTAGCAGGCTTTATGTCTATCTTCATGTTCTTGATAAACAAGAGGATCGACGATCTGAGGCAAGATATGGACAGGAGATTCAGAGAACTCAAGGAAGATATAGACAAGAGGTTCGAAAAACTTGAGCAGGACATTCGTGAAATCCGCCAGCTCCTCTACAAGGTGCTGGGAGCTGAAGCTAAGAAGAAGTGAACTCTTCCTGAACTTTTCTCAGAACCTTCTCTGTTTCTTCTACCAACTTCTCCTCAGCCTTTTCCATGGCTTCGAAGAGGTTCTCTCCTTCCGCTTCAACTTTCACGTATTCGTTTTCCGCCACAGCTTTCCACCTCTCACCGGGAGTTCCTGAGATGGTCCATCTTATCTTCATGACACGCCTCCTCAAGCTTTTTAATGAGCTTGGGTGCAAGCCACTGGTAACATCCCGGCTGTTTGAAAAAGAGGGCTATCTCAAGCACCAGCCTTCCGTCCTCTTCCCCGAAGTATTTGTAAATGAGTTCGATAAGGCGCTTTTTGTCACGAAAACGGCTGGCTCCGAGTTCTCGCTCCAGATTCATCTTTCGTTCTCCAGTCTCAAGTCCTTCCTTTCTTTGATTACTTGAAACTCGCACATCTCAAAGAGCCTTGAAATTACAGGTTCCTCTTTGAGGAAGGTGAGAACGGAGGGCTCGTCCTTCTCCTCGGGCTTTACCTTCGAGTTTGTGGTCATGTAGAGGATCTTGTTCTCGTTGTAGGCGTGGTAGATTAGCTCTATCACGAAATCCCTTTCGTGGCTTCCGAGGTTTGTGTTGAGGTCATCAAGAAGGTAGGAGTCCGCTTGAGGGTAGAGGTCCCTGTATTCGGGAATGGAAAAGGACTGGAGGGGGACATACAAGGGAGAGCTTATTCGGTAGTATCTGGCAAGGACGGAAAGCTTGAAGGTAAGGGCGTAGGTTTTTCCAACTCCCGCCATACCGCTTTGGAGGATCCACCTCTTTTTAGCTCTCATGGCTTTCCTGAGGGCTTCAGTTTTTAGCCTCTCCTTTGCAAGGACCTGTCTTACGTATCTGGCTGGGAACCTCCCTTCCCTCAGTATGCTCTCTACCTCTTCTCTCTTTCTGGGCTTGAAGGCGGTTATCCACCCGTCTTTGGTTTTGATCCAGAAGAGTTCCTCGTCCTCTACTATGCGTTCGTATTCTACTTTGAGTTTTTTCTTAAGATCCTCAAGGCTCTTGGCTACTATCATACCCATTTTCTATTCCTCCTTGGCGAAAGGGATAGTAGTGCGGGGAAGCTTTCCCGCAGGAAGCCCTTACCTATCTCTTCCGCCCTCATCGCCGAATCCCTCCTTCAGCTGGCGGAGGTAGTAATCCATCCCCCTCTCGTTCTCGGGAGAGGTCCAGGACGAAGAGCTGCGTTTTAACGTCGGGAGAACACTCCTGAAGTGCATGATCCCCCTGTCTCCGCTCTTCCATGTGTTTTTGAAGTTCTCGTAGTCCTTTTTAAGCGCTTCTATGTCTTCACCGTTCTGCTCGTAGATGGCTATGAGTTCTTTGAGGTGTTTGCCGATGATCTTGTCAGCGTTCATGAACCTGAGCCTCTCGGGAGGTTTTCCGTCCCAGAGGTTCAGATACCAGCCCATGAGGTGTTGGAGCTTCTTGCCGTTTCCCTTTTTCTTTTCCTCCTCTTCGAGCTTTAGCTTGAGCCTTCCCCTGAGGCTTATGAGCTTGTCTATCGCCTTTTTGTAGTCCTCTTTGGTTCCCTTCAGGAGCAGGTCGAGGGCGGTTTCGATCTCCTTCACTATAGTCTTTGTCCTCATTTCCCCGCACCTCTCCTGAGCTCGTAGAGTCTTCTTCTGATGGCTTCAGGGCTTCTTTTTAGCTTGATGGAGAGGTTCTGGGCTATGGCTTTTGAGTATTTGAGGTCGGGGAAGGCTTTGAGTATCTCCTCTTCTTCCTCTTTGGTCCAAGGGAGGTGTTTTCTATTTCTCTTCCTCTCTTCGGAGGGTCTTCTGTATTCACGGCAGAGCTTCACCTGATGCTTGCGTTTGCACTCCCTTGAGCAGACCTTCTGGTGAGGCATGGAGGGGATGAATTTCTTTTCGCAGACTTCGCAGGTGTAGTAGGTCGTGTAGTTTCTTTCCCAGTCGGAGCTGTATTTTGAAACCGCAAGTATGTCGGGGTTTTCGTGGACTTTCACGAGAGCCTTGTTTAGAGTTTGTATCTTCACCATCTCTTGGACCCTCATGCGTATGTATCTCTTCGGGAGGTAGGAATACATCTTTGCAAGCTCCTCAACTATCTCCCACTGCTGGAAGACCTTTTTCTTTAGCATCACTCCCCAGATGGTCCCGGGAGTCATACCCTCACCTCTGTTCCTTTGAGGGCGAGTTCTACGGTCCCTTCATTCAGCTCTTTTATGCCTTTGAGTGATGCGAGGAACAGAACGTTGTCGAGTTCGAGTATCTTCCACTTTTTCTTCTTCACGAGCTTTGCAATTTCTTTAGGGTCTCCCGCTATGTTGTATTCTCTGAGAAGTTCGCCTATAGTTTCTTCTCCTATCTCTCCGGTGAGTTCGACTTTGTAGAGGATCCTCTTCACGAGGGAGTGGTATTCTTTGGCGGAGAGGTAGTTCTTGAGGGTGTGGTCTCCGAGGAAGAGGTAGGAAAATCCGAGGTCCGGATCTTCCGAGAGGTCTTTCAGCTCATCCAGTAGAGCCTTCATGGCAAAAAGTCTTTGTGCTTCGTCTATCGCTATCAGTGGAGATATGTTCTCCTGCTGGATGTGTCCTCTGATGAGGTCCAGCGTAAAATCGTAAGTTCCTCCCGCTCCAGCACCGAGGGCAAAGCCTATGAGCCGGAGTAACCTTGTCCTGCTGACCTGCCCGCGAGGGACCTTAAGGTAGAATATAGGATACTTTTTGGTAAGGACGCGTATAGCATAGCTTTTCCCCGCTCCCCACGGACCGCTCACCGCCCCGTGGACCGTTTTGCCCCTCTTCTTTGCAAGGAGAAGAGTCTTCACAAGGCTCTCGATCGCCTGAAGGGCTTCCGTTTTCACCATAGTTCCTCCTCCTCTATGGTTTCAGCTAAAGAGGTCAGGTCTTCGAGGGAGTCTTTCTTTCCGGGGATGTCCGGGGCTTCCGGAGTATCTTTGAGGGACTCTTCTATGGCTTCGAGTTCTTCGGTTATCTTCTTGGCTCTTCTGATGACCCGCTTTTTCCTGTTTTCGACCTGTTTCTTTTCCGCGGGACTGAGGAGGTCCGTTCTCGTTATGAGTCTTCCCTCTCCGAGATACTCTCCCGTGTTCGGGTCGTAGATTTCGATTCTTGTCAGATTTTCTATGTCTCTGGTGCAGAGGACCTTGGGAGCGGACTTCTTACGTCCGTAGTCCCCGAGCCTGTCAAGATCTATCGGAATGTTCACCTCATAGAGGAGTCCTCCCCACTGGACGGTATTGTTTCTGACGGTTCTTTCTACTTCCTCCCTGAAGGCTTTTCTTATCTCGTCTTCGCTCACAGATCTGTAGTGGTGTCTGATGTTTTCGAAGACCTCGTCAGGGACCGCTTTTCCCGTGTGTTTGAAGCTGTGTTCGAGCCTGTTGTAAGTGTTTACCGCATCTGCTACTTTTTCGTAGACCTGTTCCGGATCCTCCACACTTGCGG
>WFYM01000122.1 GCA_015490115.1 Aquificaceae bacterium | reverse complement strand
GGCTAAAGGAGATCGCCGAATCCCTGGATTCGGGGGAGTGGGTCTTCGAAGACCTCAAAGAGAACAAAAGGCTAATCCTGAAGGGTCACGAGGTAAAGGAGAAGCTAAAGGAGATCTCGGAAAGGATAAAAAGCTGGAAGGAGGAGTTCTCCACCTTGGCGAGGTCCACCATCTTCGTCTTCGTCCACGAACCCTCGAACCCTAAAGCCTTCAAGATATACGACCCCTCCTCCTTAGGATGCTCCACCCGGCTGACACCTCCGAGGTGGAAGTTCTACATGAAGGACCTTGAGGGGAGGGTATAAATGAAGGTATACAGGGTTGGGAGGCAGGGGAACCTAAGGTCCATAACCTTGTTCCACGCTATGGCACGCCTCGGCTACGAAGGGCTGATAATAACTTCCCCGACGGAGACCTACGTGAGCGTCGGCTACTTCGACAGGACGAAGGACATAGTAGACCTCGAGAGGTGCAGGGAACTCGGTATACCCGTCATAAGACGTGAGGTAGGAGGAGGGGCTGTCCTTCTCGACCAAGACCAGGTCTTCTACCAGATAGTCATGAGAAGGGAACCCGGGAAGCTCCCCTTCAAGATAGAGGAGATTTACAAGAGGTTCTCCCAGCCCGTAATAAACGTCTACAGGAGGCTCGGCATAGAAGCGGAATACAGACCTATAAACGACATAGTTGTGAAGAAAAACCAGAGGAAGATAACCGGTCAGGGAGCTGCGGACATAGAAAAGTCCTTCGTCTTCGTAGGAGGTCTTCTTCTTAAGTTCAACACGGAACTCATGGCGAGAATCTTCAAAGTCCCGGAGGAGAATTTCAGGGACAAGATACACAAGACCCTCGAGGAGAACATAACTTGGGTGGAGAGGGAAACGGGAAAAAAGCCCACTTACGAAGAGGTGGAGGAGCTGCTTGTAGAGGAGTTCTCGAAGGTCCTCAACATCGAAGGGGAGGGTGAGATCCCGGAAGAAGCCCTCCGCCTCGCGGACCAGCTGAAGGACCTCTTTACTTCGGAAGAATTTCTCCTCGAAGACACGGGAAGGAGGCACAGGACCATAAAGATAAGGGAGGGTGTCCACGTGAGGAACGGAGTCCACAAGGCGAGAGGGGGGCTGATCAAGGCGGAGGTCCTCATCCGCGAAAACAAAATAGAAGAGGTCAGGATATACGGGGACTTCACCCTATACCCGAAGGACTCGATAGGTGAACTCGAGGCATCCCTTGTAGGTCTTCCCTTCGAGGAGGAGGCGGTAAGGAGAAAGGCTGAGGAGTTCCTCAGGAGGGAGGAGATCGACTTTCCCGGAGTGACGGCGGAGGACATAGTTAAGGCGGTAGTCGGGACATGAAAGCGGAAGAGTTCCTCAGGATCCTGAAGGAGGGGGTAAGGGCGGGGGATATTATTGCGGTAGGCAAGGAGGGAAAGGGGAGGTTCGAAGAGGAGAGGCTCGTCCATGTCTTTACAGAAAAAGGGAAGCACCTCCTCAGCCTCCTAATCTTTCTCGGCAGGGGACACTACAGGAGCTGGGCGGAGGTCTACTCCGTTTCCTCCGAGTTCTTCGGGTCCGAGCTGGAGGGGGTCTTTTTCGATCTCCTTTCGAATTTGGCGGACAGACTGTTCGTAGAGTACGTGGGGGACAGGGAAACGGTGAGGGAACTCTCCGCGGGAGTTCCTCCCCAGCTCTCGAGGCTCGGCTTCGAACTCGCAAAGAGGGGCTTCTCTTGGCAGAGGGACTGGTATTACCCTGAGGGTCTGAGGGAGGGGAACCCAAAGATACTGGCGGAGAGACCTGAAGACCCATCGAGGAGGCTGAAGCACCTCGAGGATCTGAAAAGGGACCTCCATGCCTTCCTAAAAGGTGTCGGGGACGGGGATCTGGGAAGGAGGGTTGAGGGAAGGTTTAAAATACTTCAGGGATTATGGAAGGGAGCCTGATCCTCAGCTTCCTCAAGTTCTCCCTCGGCATAGCTATCCTCTTGAAGGGTGCGGACCTCCTAATAGACGGGGCTTCGAACCTCGCCAAGAGAGCCGGGATACCCGAGTTCGTCATAGGTCTTACCCTCGTCGCCTTCGGGACTTCCCTACCCGAGCTTACCGTGAACGTAAGTGCGAGCCTAAAAGGTGCCTCCGAGATAACCTTAGGGAACGTCATAGGCTCCAACATAGCGAACATACTCCTCATCTTAGGAGTTGCGAGCCTCATAAGACCCCTCTCCGTAAACGAGACCTTCGTCAGGAAAGAGATACCCCTCAACTTCCTCAGCATCCTCATACTCTTTGCCATGGTGAGCGACAGCATAGTGGACGGGAAGGCAAGCTCCACCGTATCCAGGTCAGAAGGACTCGTCCTTATAACCACCTTCGTAGGCTACCTCTACTTCCTCGCAGCCTTTTTGAAGAAGGAAGAGGAAAAGGATCAGGAAACTTACAGCTACGGAAAGAGCTTGATCTTTACGGTCTTCGGTCTTTTAGGTCTCTTCCTCGGGTCCGAGCTTACCGTCAGGAGCGGTATTGAGATAGCGAGTATATTAGGGGTGAGTCAGGTAATAATAGGTCTCTTCCTAATAGCTGTGGGGACTTCCCTTCCCGAGCTTACAACCTCGGCGGTAGCAGCCTACAGGGGAAATTCGGACCTCGCCCTCGGGAACGTGGCGGGTTCCAACATATTCAACGTCTCCCTCGTCCTCGGGACAAGCTCCTTGATCCACCCCATACCTGTTCCGGAGAGGGTCTTCAGGGACCTCATAATACTGTTCTTAGCAACCTTGGTCCTCTTCCTTTCTAACTACACCGGGAGCAGGTATACAGTCTCGAGGATCGAGGGGGCTATATTCCTCCTTATCTACGTAGCTTACGCGCTGATCTCTTGGTATTGGGAGCTTTTAAAATGAGGTCGAAGGACGTAGCGGCTTTGACGGTCGGTCTTCACATCCTCGGCGGTATAATAGCGGGACTCTTAGTAGGATACGGTGTGGACTACGTTATGGAGAGCTGGTTAGGTCTCAAGACCTCCCCTTGGGGTATGCTCCTCTTCTTCTTCGTGGGTATAGTGTCTGGTTTTTTGAACGCTTACAGGGACATGAAGAGGCTCGAGGACTGATTCATATCCTCCTGAAAGGTATGGAAAGTAGGACGCCGAGGACGTTCTGGGAGAGGCTAAAGACAGCGGAGGGGAGGGCGGTAAGTGGTGAGAAGTATTTGAGGGCGAGGACGGTCGAGAGTCCCGAGTTTTGCATACCTACCTCTATGGAGAGGGTCTTAGCCTGCCTGTTGTCGAGACCCGCCAACTTCCCGAGGAAAAAACCTAAGGAAAAACCAGCCAAGTTGTGGAGGAGGACCCCCGCAACCACCGTTAACGAAAGGTCCCTCAGCTTTTCGAAGTTCACGGCGAATATGACAGCTATGATGAAGGAGATGGCTGTTATGGAAACGTAAGGGAGAAACCTCTCGGCCTTTGAAACCTTATCTCCCAGAAACCTCCTGACCACCATACCTGCGAGAACAGGAAGGACAACGATCTTCAGGGTCGTGAGAGCCATGCCCAAAAAGGGAACTGGAACCATCTTCCCTATAAGGAACCAAGTCCAAAAGGGTGTAGCTACGGGGGAGAGGAGGGTGGAAAGAGCTGTCATAGATATAGAGTAGGGAAGGTCACCTCCCGATACGTAGGTGATCAGGTTAGAAGCTGTCCCGCCCGGAGCGGACCCGACGAGGACAAAGCCCGCTGTGAGGTCAGCTCCGAGTCCTAAAAGCAGGGAGACTAAAAGTCCGGTGACGGGCATCACCGTAAACTGCAAAAGGGCGCCGTAGAAAACGGTAAGAGGTCTTTTCAGGATCCTCTTGAAGTCTTCGGGGGTTAAGGTAACCCCCATGCTGACCATTATGACGACAAGGAGCGGGACTATGAGTTCTCCAAGTTCGGAGAAGAACCCCCTCCAGACGATTCCCATAAAGGAAAAGGAAAAGAGTATGGCGAGGAACAGAAGGCTCCGCATGGGATCTATAATTTACCTAATGAGAAAGCTCTACGAGGGTAAAGCCAAGATAGTTTACGAGACAGAAGACCCGAACAAGGTGATCCTGTTCTTCAAGGACACAGCCTCAGCTTTTGACGGCGTAAAAAAGGCGGAGATAAAAGGTAAAGGGGAGCTGAACAACACGATATCCTCCATACTCTTTGAGGTCCTCGAAAAAAGAGGTGTGAAGACCCACTACATACGGAAGCTCTCGGAAAGGGAAATGCTCGTCTGGAGGGCTGAGAGGTTCCCCGTAGAGGTTGTTGTGAGAAATGTAGCTACCGGAAGCATAGTGAAGAGACTCGGAATAAAGGAGGGGACCAAGTTCAAAAGACCCCTCCTTGAGTTCTTCATGAAAGACGACAAGCTCCACGATCCTATGGTCTGCGAGGAACACATAACCCTCCTCGGACTCGCCCCCGAAGATGCGATCCCCCTAATGAAGGAGACAGCCCTGAAGGTAAACGAGGTCCTGAGGGAGGTCTTCTCGAAAGGAGGGATAATCCTCGTGGACTTCAAGCTCGAGTTCGGGAGGCTCCCCGACGGTTCGGTAGCGGTCGTCGACGAGATCACTCCAGACACCATGAGGCTCTGGGACGAGAAAACGGGGGAGAAGCTCGACAAGGACAGGTTCAGGTTCGATCTCGGCGACCTCCTCGAAGGCTACAAAAGGGTCCTCGACTCACTCCGAGGTTCTTGACACCAAACTTCGGGGACCTAAATTCTCAGAAGACGATGTCGTCGGACATAGAGGACCTAAGGAGAGAGATAGACATAGTGGACGTTATCTCCGAGTATCTCAGCCTCGAAAGGGTAGGGTCCAACTACAGGACCAACTGTCCCTTCCACCCCGACAGGACACCCTCCTTCTACGTCTCCCCTTCGAGGCAGATATTCAAGTGCTTCGGTTGCGGGGTGGGCGGTGACGCCATAAAGTTCGTCTCCCTATACGAGAACGTATCCTACATACAAGCTGCACTCCAGATAGCGAGGAGATACGGCATAAGGCTGAGGATAAAGGAGGAGCCTGCTGAAAAGGCGAAGATCTTGGAAGTCCTCGAAGAGGTAGCCCGCTTCTACCAGAGGAAGCTAAAAGAGAGCAAAGAGGCGGTAGAGTATCTGAAGGGAAGGGGTATAGATACAGCTACTATAAGAAGGTTCGGACTCGGATACTCACCTTCTTCCGAGGAACTCGTCCGCTTCCTCAAAGAGATCGGAGGTCTCGAAGTTTACGAGAAGACGGGGAACGTGTCCAAGTTCGGGGAGGACAAGTTCAGGGACCTCTTCCTGAGGAGGCTCGTAATACCCATAAAGGACCAAAAGGGGAGGGTAGTCGGCTTCGGGGGAAGGACCTTAGAGGGTGAGGGTCCAAAATATGTAAACTCCCCCGAAAGCGACGTCTTCAAAAAGAGGGAACTCCTCTTCGGGCTTCCGGAAGCGGTAGGCTACATGAAGGATCTCGGCTACGCCATCGTGGTGGAGGGATACTTCGACGTTATAAGGATGCACCAGGAGGGGTTCAGGAACGCGGTCGCACCCCTCGGGACCTCCTTCGGAGAAGCCCACGCGAAGATCCTGTCGAGGCTCACAAAGAAAGTCTACCTCCTCTTCGACGGGGACGAGGCCGGGAGAAGGGCTGTTAGGGTCGCTGTCCCCTACCTCCTCAGGGAGGACTTGGAGGTATACCCCGTTTTCTTGCCTGAAGGAAAAGACCCTGAAGATTTCCTGAAGGAAGAAGGAAAAGCCACCTTGAAGGAGATGCTAAAGGGTGCGAGGGAGCTTTTCTCGGGTATGCTTTGGGAGATAAAGGAGGGCAAAGAGGTTGAGGCTGTAGTCAAAGACTTCATGTATTTTGTCTCCTTCATGAGGGACGAGATAAAGGCTTACACACTGATTTCGGAACTCAGCAGGGCTACGAAGATACCTCAGGAGGTCCTGATATCCCAAAAATACAAAAGGGTAGAGCCTCCCAAGGAGGAGGAGGGACCGAGGCTCAGCTTCACCGAGAGGGTCTTCCTGAAGGGACTTATGGAACTGAAGCCGAGGATAAACTTGGAGGAGCTTGACCTCTCCCCGAGGGTTAGGGAGCTTGCGGAGGCTATCTTGAGGGAGGAATACTACGAGGTTCCCGAAGAGGTCCTGAACCTGAAGGTCAGCGATATAAAGGGTTGCTTCGAGGAAGCCCTCTCGAGACTAAAAATAGACATACCGAGGGAGGAGGTGAGCTTGAGGGAAGCTGTGAGGGAGTGGGTAAGGACCCACAGGGGAGGTATCAGACCCTTCAAGAGAAGGAGGCAGAGACTTGAAACCTGATGAGAGTCACATATATTCATTAGATTTGTGTGGGAGGTAGGAGATGGTAGACAGGGAGTCCCTTCGCCAGCTCATCGAAATAGGAAGGGAGAAGGGCTTTGTTACCTACGATGAGATCAACGAGGTCCTTGACGAGGACGTCGTCTCCTCCGAGGACTTCGAGGAGATAATGGACATCCTCGCCAGCCACAACATCCAAGTTGTCGAGAGCGAGGAGGAATACGAGGAAAAAGAGCAGATGGACGAGCTTGTGATCTCGGCGGAGTCCTTCACCGTAATGGGAAGGGACGGGGACCCCGTGAAGCTCTACCTCAAAGAGATGGGGAAGATACCCCTCCTCACGAGGGAGCAGGAGATTTACTACGCCAAGCAGATAGAGACGGGAAGGAAGATAATGAGGAGGGGACTACTCAGAAGCTCCTTCCTCGTCGAGAGGCTCCTCCAAGAGTGGGCGAAGCTCTGCAACGGAAAACTTAAGATAGGCGACATAATGGACCTCATAGACGAGGATCCGAACAGCGAGTATTACGAGGAAAACTGCGAGAAGCACGAGAGGTTTTTCATGGAAAAGGGTCTCGAGCTTGCAAGGGCTTACAAGGAGCTTCTCAGGGCGAGGGAGAAATATCTCAAGGAGGGGACACCCGAGGCGAAGAGGGAGTATTTAGAAAAGCACGCCCAGATGAACAGGATAGTCCACCAGATGAAGATTAAGTATTCCAAGTTCGAGAGGATAGCGGACGAGCTTCTGAAACTCTACCAGAAATACGTCAGGAAGAGGAAGGACTACGAGTCCAGAAAGAGGAAGCTCCAGTCCATACACCCTGACATAAACGAGCTTATAAACGAATACCTGAGCAGGAGGGATCTTCAGGAGAAGATAAGGAACGCGGGCTATACTTTCGACAGGTTCAACTCCCTCGTGAACGAGTATGTTTCCTTAAAGCGTGAAGTAGAGAAGCTCAAAAACGAGATAGGCATAATCCCTGAGGAGATAAAGAGGGTGATGGAGATAATAGAGCAGGGGAGGAAGAAGGTAGTAAAGGCGAAGCAGGTTATGATCCAGTCGAATCTGAGACTCGTCGTCTCCATAGCCAAGAAGTATGTAAACAGGGGACTCCACTTCTTGGACCTCATTCAGGAGGGGAACATAGGTCTCATGAAGGCTGTGGACAAATACGACTACCGTAAAGGCTACAAGTTCTCCACTTACGCTACTTGGTGGATAAGGCAGGCTATAACGAGGGCGATAGCGGACCAAGCCAGAACCATAAGGATCCCCGTCCACATGATAGAGACGATAAACAGGATAATAAAGGCTTCCAAGAAGCTCTTCCAGGAACTCGGAAGGGAGCCGACACCCGAGGAGATAGCCAAGCACCTCGGGATGACACCGGAGAAGGTGAGGAAGGTTCTAAGATCCGCTCAGGAACCCATATCCCTCGAGACCCCGATAGGTGACGACGAGGACACCTTCCTGAAGGATTTCATAGAAGACAAGTCCATACCGAACCCCGAAGAGTACGTGGCAAGGAAGCTCCTGAGGGAACAGCTCGAGAAGGTCTTGGAGACACTCTCCGAGAAGGAGAGGGAGATCCTAAGATACAGATACGGTCTCGTTGACGGGACCGAATACACCCTCGAGCAGGTGGGCAAGATGTTCAACGTGACGAGGGAGAGGATAAGGCAGATAGAGTCGAAAGCCATAAGGAAGCTGAGACACCCCTCAAGAGCTAAGTATCTAAAAGACTTTGAGGTCTGACTAATCGAAGACCTTGTAGACCGCTGAGAAGTCGAGGTCTCCGAGTCCTTTCTTCCTTGCGAGTCCGTATGTCTCCTTCACCGCTGAGGTCGTAAAGGAGAAGAGACCGAGATCTTTTATGAGATCTTGAGCGTAGTGGAGGTCTTTGTATATGAGGTTCACGGAGAAGTGGGGTGAGAAGTCTTCTTCCAAGATCTTCTTCTTCTTGACGTCTAAAATGTAAGATTTTCCGGCACCGGCGCTGAGTATCTCAACTATCTTCTCCTTTTCTATGCCCGCCCTCTCAGCTATTGCCACAGCTTCAGCTATGAGGTCCATAAAACCCCCGAGGACTATGTTGTTTATGAGCTTTACCTTGGTAGCTTTACCTGCGGGACCGACGTAAAATATGTTCTTGCAGAACTTCTCAAATAGGGGTTTTACCTCCTCGAACCTCTCCTCATCCCCTCCGACGACCACCGTAAGCTCCCCTCTTTGAGCGGGTATGACGCTCCCGAGAACAGGTGCGTCGAGGTAGTAGGCTCCGATCTTTTTGAGTTCGTCGTATGCTACCTCCGCATACCTGAAGTGGTTAGTTGTCATGTCTATTACTGTCTTTCCCTTCACGTCACCTTTCGCTATCCCCTCCTCACCGAAGATCACCTCCTCGGAAGCTTGAGAGTCAAAGACTATAACGAAGACCTTTTCCACTCGGCTTATAAGATCCTTGGGACTCCTTGCTACCTCGGAACCCGTCTCCTCAGCGAACTTCTCAGCCTTTTCTCTTGTCCTGTTCCAGACTATAAGGTCAACACCCTGATCCTTTAGCCTCTTCGCTATAGCCCTTCCCAAGTTTCCGAGACCCACAAAACCCACCTTCATCTCTTGTCCCCCTCTACCATCTCCTTTACTCTTGAGACAGCCTCTTCAACCGGGACGTCCCAGCTCTCTCCCGTAGATCTTTTCTGTATCTCCACCTTCCCCTCCCTCACCTTCCTTCCCACTACTATCCTGTAGGGTATGCCGACGAGGTCCGCGTCCGCGAACTTAAAGCCCGGACTCTCCTCCCTGTCGTCGTAGAGGACTTCTACGCCCTTTTCCTTGGCTTCTGTATATATCTTCTCAGCCACCTTTGTGAGTTCCTGATCAGACATGTTGAGGCAGATAATTTCAAGCTCGAAGGGGGCGACGGGAGTCGGCCACTTTATACCCCTCTCGTCGTGATGCTGCTCTACTATCGCAGCCATCACCCTCGAAACACCTATACCGTAGCAACCCATTATTATGGGCTTTTCCTTCCCGTCCTTGTCCATGAAGTAAGCCTTCATGGGTTCCGAATACCTCGTCCCGAGGAGGAATATGTGACCGAGTTCGAGACCCCTCCTGACCTTGAGGGGCTGACCGCACTTGGGACAGGGATCGCCCTCTACTACCTCCGCGAGGTCGAAGAACTCACCGTATCGGAAGTCCCTTCCCGGGTTTGCGTTCACGTAGTGCCAGTCGGGTTCGTTGAGGGCAACGACCATGTTCTTCACACCGTAGACGGAGTTGTCCCAGAGGGTCCTAATGTTCTCCGGCAGGTTGAAGATACCCACAAAGCCCTTTTTGGTCCCGAGGAGCTTTTCTATCTCCTCGTCGGTGGCGAGCCTGAACTCGTCGGTCCCGAGGACAGCCTCCAACTTGTTCTCGTCCACCTCCCTGTCCCCCCTTATGAGGACCATAGCCCAGCCGTCCCTTACCCTGTAGAGGAGGGCTTTTAGGATCTTCCTCGGAGGGACCTTGAGGAATTCGGAGAGCGACTCTATCGTGTCAGTTCCGGGAGTCCTCACCTTCTCTAAGGGTCTTTCCTCCTCCTTCTCCTGCTTCGGTCTTTTGAGTGGTATTATTTCAGCGTTCGCTGCGTATCCGCAACTCTCACAAAAGCCCACCCTCGCCTCACCGTAGTCGGTGAAGGCTATGAACTCATGGGACATGGACCCTCCTATGTTTCCCACGCTCGCCTCGGCTACTATGAAGTCTATCTTGAGCTTTTTGAATATCCTGTCGTAGGCGAACTTCATGGATTCGTAGGACATCATGGCTGACATCTCGTCCGCGTCGAAGGAGTAGGCGTCCTTCATTATGAACTCCCTCCCCCTTATGAGTCCGAACCTCGGTCTCTTCTCGTCCCTGAACTTGACCTGTATCTGGTAGAGTATAAG
>WFYM01000121.1 GCA_015490115.1 Aquificaceae bacterium | reverse complement strand
GACCTCTGGACGGGTTATCCCGAGAAAGCTGAGAAAGGTCTAAAGTCCCTTATAGGAGACGAGGAGTTCGTTCCCCTCTATCTTGAATCCCTCAAGGAGCAGGGGAAGGCTCTTGAGGTAAAGATGGAAAGATACAAGCTCGGAATAGCGGAGGTGTTCCTCGCTGAAAAGGTCCTGAGGGAAGATCCGAAAAGGGCAAAGGAGCTTTTGGAGAAGGCTCTCGGGAAGAACTGGGAGAACTTGAGAGCGAAGAGGTTGCTCAGGAGCCTCTACTTCATAGAAGGGGAACACAAAAAGGCTGTGGACCTTCAAAGGAGTCTTGTAGAGCAGGTAAAAGGAAAACAAAAGGAAGAGGAGCTGAAGGTCCTCTCCTCCATGCTCTCTTGGTCTTTGAAGGAGGAAGCCCTCGAGGAGATCGAGAAGCTACCCAAAACTGTAAGCTCCTTGGCTCTAATTGTCTCAAGCTCCGATGAAGATAAGGGAGCTAAGGTATTCCAAAGTGCCGTTGAAAAGGGTATGGGGAACGAACTTCTCGCCCTCCTTTGGGAGAGGAAAGCCCTCACACCGAAGATCTTAGAGGTAACTTGGAGCAAAAAGGAGAAGTTCGATCCGCTTCTTCTCGCTACGCTCTGCAAAGAGATGGGTATGAGGGAGAAGCTGGAAGAGCTAAAAGACCTTCTGTCCGAGCCGATAGATGAGGAACAAGGTTGTAAAGATTTATGGGTCTGCGGGGAGTGCGGTATGAGATACGGGAGCTACACACCCGTGTGTGAAGTTTGCCTCAGCTGGAATAGATTAAAGATAAAAGGAGGGAGAGGTAATGTTAATAGACTCATCGAGGGGAGTGGTTCGGTTTAAAGTGGTCTACCACGGGGTAGCCCAGTCCGGGAAGACGACGAACATAGAACAGTTAGCGAAGGCGAGTGGTCTCGACGTTCTCAGCTTTGACACGAAGGAGGAGAGGACCCTCGTTTTCGACTACATAACGAAGAAGGTAAACATGGACGGCTTTACCCTCACCTTCTCCATATACACGATACCGGGACAGGACATATACAGGGACATAAGGAAGATGGTGATGAGGGGTGTGGACGGTGTCGTCTTCGTCGTTGACTCTTCCGAAAAGAGGCTTCAAGAGAACAAGGACTTTTTGAAGGTCCTCGAGGAAGACCTCAGGCTCTACGGCAAGAACGTGGAGGAAACTCCCATAGTCATCCAGTATAACAAGAGGGACCTTCCCGACGCGCTTCCGATCGAGGTTCTGAAGAGGGAGGTCTCCCTTCCGGGGAAGAGGACGACGGAGGCGGTAGCTGTTCAGGGGAAGGGGGTTGAGGAGACGTTCAACATGATAATGGAGGAGTTGGTGGACAAGTTCAGGAAGATGGTAGGATAGATACCGAAAGATGTTCTACGGCTACATAGGGGACTCTCGGGGACTCAGCGATGTTATCTCGGGTCTCCTTCAGGGAAGGACGGGGGTCCTCGAACTCTTTGTAAACAGATATTTACTCTCGATAAAGGTCCAAGAGGGTCAGATAGTCGGGTTCAAGTGCGATCTCAACCCTGCTACCAAGAAGAACGTAAACAGTTACAACCTCCTCGTTTATTGCGTTGCTGAGATGCTCGCAAACCCCGAAGGCTTCTTCGCCTTTTACGAGGACACCCGTATCGGGGGGCTTACACTCAGCTCCCCGGTCGGGAGCGACGAGCTTATGATACAGGCGACCCTCGTGAGGAGGGAACTCGACAGCGTGATAGAAAAGATCATATCTCCCTACGCCATCTTCAAAGCCCTCGACAAGAGGAGCGATGTAGCCTTCTTCGAGGGGAAGAATATAGTCGAGGCTGTTTCCCTCTCGAAGGAGCCTGTCGTCAGCGTCGTGAGGAAGATAAAGGAACTCCTTTCGGAGGGGAAGCTCGACATATACGAGTTCAGGGAGGGGGAGATGGGGGAGGAGGTGGAGATAGACTACGTTATGGAGAGGGTCCCCTTAAAGAGGGTGAACATACTCGCCATACTCGAGAGCTTAAAGACGAGTAACTTCTCGGG
>WFYM01000120.1 GCA_015490115.1 Aquificaceae bacterium | reverse complement strand
GGGGGCGCTGAGAGGTCTTGACTGGTTCCTGCTCGGGGTCCTCGCCCTGATCCAGATCTTCGGTATCTTAGCTGTCTACAGCGCCCTGAAGGGGGAAGGGTCACCCCTGCTATTTAAGAAGCACCTCTTATACGTTCTCCTCGGTTGGCTCCTTATCTTCTTACTCTCCAAGGAGAGGTTCAGGAACCTCTTGGATCTTTCCCTTTATATATACCTCTTTAACTTGTTTCTGCTCGTCCTCGTCCTCGTAGTCGGGAGGGAGGTTTACGGGGCGAAGAGGTGGCTCAGCCTCGGTTTTATAAACATACAGCCCTCGGAGTTCATGAAGATGTCCCTCATTCTCCTGTCCGCCTGCCTCCTCCCCCTTGTAAAGAGTTTGAGGGACAGGAAAGTGGTCCTCCTCTGCCTCGCCTTCGCCATCCCTACTGTAGTTACCTTCCACCAACCGGACCTCGGGACCGCGACAGCCTACGCGGTTCCCCTGATGGCTATGGTCGTAGCAAGGGGTGTTCCTGTTAGATACTTGCTCCTTTCGGTCCTCCTCGCCGTCGCCTCCTTCCCTTTTTTATGGGACATGCTCAGGGACTACCAGAAGAAAAGGATACTCGCCGTCTTGGACCCATACAGCGACTACCTCGGTAGCGGATACCAGCTCATACAGTCCGTCATAGCCGTCGGGTCGGGAGGTCTGACGGGGAAAGGTCTCACGAAGGGGACCCAGTCCCAGCTCATGTTTCTACCCGAGGTCCACACGGACTTTATATTCTCCTTGATAGGTGAGGAGCTTGGCTTCATAGGTGCTTCAACTCTCGTCGTCCTTATAACCCTCTTCCTCTACAGGATCCTAAGCTACACGAAGTTTACAGTAGAGACCTCCGAGACCCTCTTCGTTGTCGGTGTTTTCTCTCTCTTTCTGTTCCAATACAGCGTCAACATACTCATGACCCTCGGACTGTTTCCGGTTGTGGGTATGCCCCTTCCCTTCGTCAGCTTCGGAGGAAGCTCCTTCATAACTTCGAGCATACTCGTCGGCATCCTCCAGAGCATATACAGGGACTACAGGACATCAGTCCCGCTTCTGAGGTCAGAGGTAAATTATGAGTAAATGGTAAAGGGGCTTTACATCCACATACCTTTCTGCTCTCAGAAGTGTCCCTATTGCGACTTTTACTCCCTCGTTGAGAGTCCGGTAAGTCAGGAGGAGTATTCGGAGGCGGTCCTCAAAGAGGCGGAGCTTTTCACTGACTTGGAAATCAAGCCGGAGACCCTATACTTCGGAGGCGGGACCCCTTCGAAGCTAAGACCTCAAGAACTCTTCAAGCTCCTCGAAGGTTTGGGGAGGGTCTTTGACCTTTCCCGCCTCTCGGAAGCTACGGTCGAGTGCAACCCGGAAGACTACGGGTATGAGGAGTTCAAAAAGTTAAGAGATATCGGCTTCACGAGGGTAAGTATTGGGGTCCAGAGTTTTACCGAGAAGGGGCTTTCCCTCCTCGGGAGGAGGCACACACCGAAAAAGGCTGTAGAGGCGGTTCTCTCAGCGAAGGCTTCAGGTCTCACCGTCAACGTCGATCTCATATACGGCTACCCGGGGCAGGAACCGGGGGATCTTGAGAAGGAACTCTCCTTTATAGAGAAGCTCGATCCCGACCACGTCTCCGCTTACCTCCTTACCCCCTACGAGGGGACTCCACTCGGGTCTAAGATCCTAAGGGGTGAACTCAAATCCCCCGACGAGGAGAAGGTAAGGGAGCTTCACGATCTCCTCTGGAGGGGTTTAAAGGACCTCGGCTACAGAAGGTATGAGATCTCGAACTGGGCAAAGGAGGGAAAGGAGTGCAGGCACAACCTCCTCTACTGGACGATGGAGGAGTTTATAGGTCTCGGCGTCTCCGCTTGGGGCTTTATAAACTCGGAGAGATACGGAAACGTGAGGAACATAAAGGCTTATATGGAAAAGGTCCTCTCCGGGAAAAGACCCGTCGGGGTCAGGGTGAGACTCTCGGAGGAGGACAGGTTCGAGGAGTGGCTGATGCTGAGGCTCAGGCTGAGGATCGGTATACCTGAGAAGCTGGTCCCGGAACACTTGAGGGAGTTCTTCGAACCCGCTCCCGAGGGCTTAGCCATAAAGGAGGAGTTCATGATCCTCGCCAACGAGATTACCGCTGACCTAATGGTATATAATTCAATAGGTCGGAGGTGAATCATGGCAAAGATATACTACGACGAGGACGCCTCCCTCCAGCCCCTCTCAGGGAAAAAGGTAGCCATCCTCGGATACGGCTCCCAAGGACACGCCCACGCTTTGAACCTGAGGGACAGCGGTGTTGACGTAGTCGTCGGTCTGTATGAAGGGAGCAGGTCGAGGAAGAAGGCGGAGGAGGACGGCTTTGAGGTCCTCACACCTTCGGAGGCTTCCAAAGTGGCGGACATAATAATGTTCCTCGTCCCGGATACGGTCCAGCCCGAACTCTACGAGAAGGAGGTAAAGCCAAACCTCGACAGCTCCAAAACCCTCGCCTTCGCCCACGGCTTTAACATACACTTCAAGCAGATAATCCCACCTCCGGACGTCGACGTCTTCATGGTGGCACCGAAGGGTCCCGGACACCTCGTCAGGTGGATGTATGAGGAGGGGAAGGGTGTTCCCGCCCTCGTCGCTGTTTATCAGGACGCGAGCGGGAAGTGTCTCGAGACAGCCCTCGCCTACGCCAAGGCGATAGGTGCGACGAGGGCGGGCGTCATAGAGACCACCTTCAAGGAGGAGACGGAGACGGACCTTTTCGGTGAGCAGACGGTCCTCTGCGGTGGTGTTACAGCCCTCATAAAGGCGGGTTTTGAGACCCTCGTGGAAGCAGGTTACCAACCCGAGATAGCTTACTTTGAGTGCCTCCACGAGCTTAAGCTCATCGTAGACCTCATATACCAATACGGGATATCGGGTATGAGGTATTCGATCTCGGACACGGCGAAATACGGTGACGTCACGAGGGGGGAGAGGATATACGAAGTTGTAAAGCCACTCATGAAGGAGATCTTGAAGGAGATCCAAGACGGGAGGTTCGCGAGGGAGTGGGTCCTCGAGAACAAGGCTGGAAGACCAGTATACCACGCCCTCCTCGAGAGGGACAGAAACCACCTTATAGAGAAGGTGGGAGAAGACCTCAGGAAGATGATGCCTTGGATAACGGGTAAGGAGCTGAAATGAACCTGACGAGCAAGAGGGCGGTCCTCAAGAGGATATACCTACCCTTCGGGCTTATACTCGCGAGGACGGGGATACACCCGAACCTGATAACCCTTATCTCCCTATTCCTCGGGACCATGTCCGCTTACTTCTTCTACGAGGAGAAGGTCCTCACGGGTGCTACCTTACTTTTGCTTTCCGGACTCTTTGACCTTGCTGATGGCATCGTAGCGAGGGAGACGGAGAGAACCTCCAAGTTCGGGGCTGTCTTCGACTGGATAGCTGACAAGTGGGTGGACGGGTTCGTCCTCGGAGCCATAGGCTTTACCTTCGCCTCACCTTTCGTGGCTGTCACGGCGGTGACCGTCTCCATGCTCCACTCCTTCATAAAGCCGGTCGCCTACGCGGAGATAGGTTACTCCGCGAGGGTAAAGGGGAAGATAGAAGACCCGTTGGAGAGCGTCGGCTTCTTCGGGAGACCAGAGACCCACATCACCCTCATACTCTTTTCCCTATTCGAGAGGGCAGGGCTTCCCTTGGGACTTGAGTTCGGTATAAAGCTCGTCGCCTTTCTTACCCTCTGCTCCCTCCTTTTGAGGATCATATACCTCTACAGGCAGTATGGGAAGGAGTACGAGTGATGGTCCACAGACCTTACATAATCATAGTCTCCGAGGTAACCGTAGACGGTAAGCTCACCTTATACAGGGGAGCCTCATCGAAGGAGCTTATGAGCTTGATGGACGAGGAGGCTTACAGATACCTCCACGAGATAAGGGCTAAGGTTGACGGGATAATGGTAGGTTGTGAGACGGTAAGGACTGACAACCCGAGCCTCACGGTGAGATACGTCAAGGGAAAGAACCCGACCCGGATAATCCCCTGCTCCACTGCGAACGTCCCCCTCGACGCCAACGTCCTCAACACCTCCGAGGCACCGACCATAATAGCGACTACGGAAAGGGCGCCGAAGGAGAGGATAGAGAAGATAAAGGAAAAAGGGGCGGAGGTAATAGTTGCTGGCGACGAGCTTGTCGACTTCGACATACTCCTTCCTAAGCTCTACGACATGGGCATAAGGACTCTCATGGTGGAGGGGGGAGCCTCTATAAACTGGGAGCTTATAAGGAGGAGGGTAGTCGACGAGATAAGGATAATACACCTTCCCGTAATAGTGGGAGGGGAGAACGTCCCGACCCTCGTCGGCGGTGAAGGTTTCAAAAAGCTGAGGAGCCTCCTCCCTCTGCGTCTCAGGTCCCACTTCAAGAGGGGGAACCACCTGATAACCGAGTGGGAGGTGGCGAAATAAATTACTTATTTTGGGAGGTTGTGCCATGGAGGAGGAGGTAAAGGAGGAGGCTAAGGAGACCAAAAAGGAGGAGGTGGAGGAGCTAAGGAATAGAGTAAAAGAGCTTGAGGAGAAGGTGAAGAAGCTCGAGACTATAGCCAAGAACTCCAACATAAGGGCTATAGAGCTTCAGAGGGAGGTGGAGTATCTGAGGGAAAGATACAGGAAGGACCTTGAGGAGCAGAGGAGGTTCGGTCACGAGAAGCTCGCCCTCGACATACTTAGCGTCATAGACGACTTCGAGAGGGCTATAGAAGCTTCGAGGACCTCGAAGGACTTCGAAGCCCTCCTCAGGGGTGTCGAACTCATACACGCGGAGCTGAAGAATATACTCAAAAAGCACGGTGTCGAGGAGATGGACCTTGTGGGTAAGGAGTTCGATCCCCACCTCGCTGAGGCTGTTGAAACCTTAGACTCGGAGGAACACCCACCGAACACGGTAGTCAAGGTGGTCAGAAAGGGATACACGATACACGGTAGGGTTTTGAGACCCGCGAAGGTAGTCGTCAGCGTCTCCAAGGAGGAGGAGAGCTGAGGGGGAGGCTCTTCACCTTAGAGGAGTCCTTTCTCCTGAAAGAGGCTTGTGTGAAGGCTTCCCAAGTCTTCGAGAGGTGGGGCTACGAGTTCATAAGGGTCCCCATATTCGAGTCTTGGGAGGACCAAAGGGAAACTCTCGGGGAGAGGTCTAAGTCCTCCCTCGTCTTCAAGGACACGAGGACAGGAGAGCTTTTGGCTCTTAGGGCTGACTTCACTACTCAGGTCCTCAGGACAGTGTCTAAGCTAAGGAGTGTCGAACTTCCCCTCAGGCTCTACTACTTCGGACCGGTAGTCTCCCAGGAGGGGGAGTCCTTCCACACAGGTATAGAGCTTATCGGCGTCTCCTCCCTTGAGGGGGACGCTGAGGTGATAGCTGCTGTATGCTCCTTTTTAAAGGAACTGGGTCTTAAAGACTTTAAAGTCAGCGTGGGACACGTCGGCGTAGTCGAGAAGGTCCTCTCCTCAGTTGAGGACAAGGAGGCTGTAAGGAAAGCCTTCCTCGAAAAGGACATAAGCTTCCTGAGGAGGAGGTTCGGAAGCTCCCCCTTTTCCGAACTTCCCCTGATGCAAGGGGACGAAGGGGTCCTCGAACTCCTCAACGGGATGGGTCTTGGCTCCGTGAAGGAGGAGCTAAGGGAAGTGGGCAGGATGCTATCTTCGGCGGGCATTGACTTCTTCTTCGACCTTTCGGAGATAAGGGAGCTTCCCTACTACACGGGGATAGTCTTTGAGGTGTTCCACCCGAGCCTCGGTTCCCCCGTAGCCGGAGGGGGAAGGTATGACAAGCTCTCCCGCATGTTCGGTAGCGACCTTCCCTCTACGGGCGGAACAGTTTACGTGGACAGGGTCATAGAGGTCCTCGGGTCCTCCTCGAGGGCTGAGAAGGACGTCTTCGTCGTCGACCTCTCGGGAGAGGGTCTCGGCTTTGAGGTAGCTTCTTCCCTGAGAAGCAGGGGTCTAAAGGTGGGGAGGGACATGGTAAGGAGGGATCTTGAGGAGTCCCTCGACTACGCCTTCGGTTCGGGCTACCGCCTCGCGGTGGTCGTCCTCTCGAAGGAGAGGGTGAGGGTCTACAGAACACGTGAGGATTTCTCAGAGGTTCCTTTAGACAAGGTCCATGAGCTTGTCGAGATACTTTAGCTCCTCCCAAGGGAAACCTTCCCTGCCGAAGTGACCGTAGCAGGCTGTCTCCCTGTATATTGGTCTTCTTAGGTCTAGGAACTCTATTATGTCAGCGGGTCTCAAGGGAAAGACCTTCGTGACAGCCTCCTCTATTTTCTCCTTTGGAACTTTTTCTGTCCCGAATGTCTCTATGTCGAAGGCTACGGGTTCGGTAAGACCGAAGGCGTAACCTATCTGGACCACACACTTCTCAGCCAAGCCGGCAGCTACCACGTGCTTTGCTATCATCCTCGCCATGTAAGAACCGGACCTGTCCGTCTTCGTCGGGTCCTTGCCGGAGAAGGCGCTCCCACCGGAGAAGCCTATATCACCGTAAGCGTCGGAGACTATCTTCCTACCGGTGAGTCCAGTGTCCGCCACAGGACCCCCTATTACGAACCTGCCCGTCGGGTTCACCTTTATGTCCGTCTGGGGACCCATAAGCTCCTCCGGGATCTCCTTCTTTATGACCTCCTCCGCTATCATCTCCCTCAGGTTGTTGAGGGCTATGTCCGGGTCGTGGTGGACGTAGCAGATTACGTCTTTTACGAACTTCGGCTTCCCGTCCTCGTATATCATGCTGACGAGGACCTTCCCGTCGGGTCTTAGGAAGGGGAACCTCCCCTCCTTCCTGAGGTCCGAGATCCTCTTCGATATCCTGTGGGCTATGGTTATAGCCCAAGGCATGAGGTTGGGAGCTTCCCTGACAGCGTAGCCGACGACTATAGCCGTGTCCCCAGCACCCTCACCCGAGACACCGAGGGCGATCTCCGGACTCTGCTCGTCGAGTGAGGTTATGACAGCACATGTGTCGGCGTCGAAGCCGAGTTCCGGCTTCGTGTAGCCTATGTCCTTTACCACACCCCTCACCACCTTGGGTATGTCCACGTAGCCTTCCGTGGAAAGCTCGCCCCCCACTATGACGAGACCGGTGGTTACCATTATCTCGAGGGATACCCTGCTGTAAGGGTCCTTTTTTAGGAACTCATCCAAAAGGGCGTCCGCTATCTGGTCCGCTACCTTGTCCGGGTGTCCCTCCGTGGCGGATTCAGCCATCCTGAGCGAGTACATAGGTCTAATTTTACTTCAGGGTTCGGTCGGCTCGTCCGGGACCGTGTGGTCTATCTTCTGGTCGGGGCAGAGCCTCCTAGGCTCCCACTCGGGATGCACGTCAGGGTCCACAGGCTCGACAGGTATCACAGGCTCGACCTTGGGCTTCTCCTCCATGACAAAACCCCCCTTAACTCCTTAATATAGTCACCATATCCCGAGGTTAAAGAGAAGATCGACGCACTCCTCCTCGAGGGTCCTGTCCACACCGCCGCTCCCCACACTTCCGAACTCAACACCTTCTATTACCTTGTGGGGTTCTGGGAGCTGGACGTCCTCAGCTTCGAGGGGTGAAGCTGTGTAGACGAGCCTGTCTCCGTTCCTCCTTATGGAGAGTCCGTAAGACTTCAAAAGTGCGTTTCTCCAAACGACTATGAAGAGCTTCAGGAAGAAGGAGAGCTTCGTGGGTCTGTAAGAGGAGTGGGGTTTGTATTTTTCAGGCTGTCTTATCCCTTCGAGTTCCATCTTCTTGACTATCCTCTCCACCTGCTCGGGAGGAGGGTGGTGGACACCTTCGGGCCAGCCGAAGAAGTCCACGGACTTTCTCCCCAGCTTGAAGACCCAAGAGGTGAGCCTCGTGAACTCTTCGGCGGGAGGAACGAGGAGATACCTGAACTCCCTCTGACCGAACTCTACCCTGTCGGGGATGTCCTCGACTACCTTAAGGAGCGCCCTCGGACCCTCCTTCTTAAGGAGGTCCTCTATCTCGTAAAATCCTATATACTCGCTCCTCCAGAGGGATATGAGTATAGGCTCCCTTCCCAGTCCGAAGGGCATCAGCCTTATTCCCGCGAGTATCAGCCTCTCCCTCCTCGTCCTTCCTGCGAGCCAAAGATACTTGTCGAGATATATCTTGAACTCCCTCGGACTCGAGAGGAGCTTCTCCCAGCACTCCCTCGATATCTCTATGGGGTCGACTACTTCGACGAAGTTGAAGCGAAGCCCCTGCATCTTAAGAAAATATATGTCAAGAGACGGTCACGTCACGGAACCTTACCGCCACCCTCCTTATCTCCAAAAGAGCCTCCACTATACCCTCGAGGTCCTTCAAGGGTATCTGGTTCGGACCGTCCGAGAGGGCTTCGTCCGGGTTCGGGTGCGTCTCCATAAAGATCCCGTCACAACCCACAGCAACCGCCGCCCTCATCAAGGGAAAGGCGAACTCCCTCTGTCCCCCCGACCTGTCGCCCATACCCCCGGGGAGCTGGACGCTGTGGGTCCCGTCGAATATGACCTTTGCGAACTTGGACATAACGGGGAGGCTCCTGAAGTCAACGACGAGGTTGTTGTAGCCGAAAGTTGTCCCCCTCTCGGTTAGGTATATCTCCTTGGCACCTCCTACTTTTAGCTTTTCCACCACGTTCGCCATGTCCCAAGGCGCCATAAACTGACCCTTCTTCACGTTCACAGCCCTTCCCGTCTTCGCAGCTGCCAGCAGAAGGTCCGTCTGCCTGCAGAGGAAGGCGGGTATCTGGATTATGTCGGCGACCTCGGCTACCGGTTCCGCCTGCCAGCTCTCGTGTATGTCAGTGGTCACCTTCAGATCGAACTCCTCTTTTACTTTCCTCAGGACCTTGAGACCGAACTCCATACCGTGTCCCCTGAAGGACCTTATCGAGGACCTGTTCGCCTTGTCAAAAGAAGACTTGAAGACGAACTCAACGTCGGGGAATTTATCCTGAAGCTCCCTCACCTTCTCGGCGGTCCTTAGGACCACCTCCTCACTCTCTATAGCGCACGGACCCGCTATTATGACGAACCTCTCCATACCATATAAGGTATTATTTTTAGTAAGGAGGAAAGGGAGGAATGAAAAGGACCCTCGCCCTCCTTTCCCTAATCTTTACAGCCTGCGCACCCGTCCCTCAGGAGAGGACCTCCGAGAGGATATCCGAGCTTGAGCTGAAGATAACACGCTTAGAGGAGAGGCAGACGGAACTCGAAAAGGACCTCGAACAGACGGACAGGAGGATAGACAGGCTCACCGAGATACTCTCCGAACTCAGACTCGACATAGAGAGGATAAGGCTTAGGCTGGAGACCGGGGTGGTGGAGAGGGAGCCTCCCAAAACTGTGAAGATAGAAGAGCCTGAGAAGGTCCCGCCTCCGGCGGAGCCTGAGGAGCCGAAAGTGGAAGAGACCAAGGACGAGGACACAGCTTACAGGGAAGCCATAGAGCTCTACAGCGTCAAGAAGCTCTACGAAGCCCGCGACGCCTTCCTGAACTTCATAAAGCACTATCCCCAAAGCAAATACACCGACAACGCCTTCTTCTGGATAGGGAGGATATATTACGAACTCGGCGATATGGGAAGGGCGGAGAGCGTGTTCAAGAGCTTGGTGGAAAAATGTGAGGGGGGGAAGCTACCGGACTGCAACAAGCTACCCGACGCCTACTTCCAGCTCATGAAGATAAACATAGACAGGGGTAACTTCGAGGAGGCGAACAGATACTACTCCATACTCATAGAGAAGTTCCCCACCTCCGACGCTGCGGTGAGGGCGAGGGAACACAGGAACCTTATGGGTGAGTGATGGAGGTTAAGATACCGCGCCACATAGCGATCATAATGGACGGGAACGGGAGGTGGGCGAGGCGTCAAGGGATGCCCCGCATAATGGGACACTACAGGGGAGCGGAGGTGGCGG
>WFYM01000119.1 GCA_015490115.1 Aquificaceae bacterium | reverse complement strand
GTTAACATATCCGGGAAAGATTACCTCGACTTTGAAAAAGGAACGGATACATGTTCTTACAACATACTGAAACCGGGACAGTCTTGCGAAGTGGAAGTCTTCTTCAGACCAAGATTCTTTCCCAGAAAGAAGGAAAAGGATAAGATCAAAAAGATTCATAAAGAAGGGTTTTTAGTTATACCATTCTCGGAAATACCTGATATAGAAAAAGTAATAAGGGAACGGGTCCCCCTCAAGGGGACCGCACTTATCAGGGAATGATCACTTTCCAAGGATGTACTCCGCAAGAGCTCTGAGTTGATCGTCGGAGAGGTCCTTCAGTCTGGCGAGTTGGGCCTTCATTATCGCAGCCTTGTCGGGCCAAACTATGGGTTCCTTCTGACCCTTAAGGAAGGCTATCATAGCATCCACATCCCCCCCATACTTGCCTTGGATGGTCTTGAGTGACGGAGCCATGGGTGTGTCTTGGTCAGGCTTGTGGCAAGCGTTACACCCTTTGGCTTTGAATATGCTCTCCCCTTCCGAAGCAAACGTAAAGCCGACCAAGCTCAGAAGGATGAAAAACTTCCTCATCTCCACACCTCCCTTAGTTTTTTCGGGTTAAATTATACCATATACCTCCTTTTTGCAAGGTCCCTTCTACCTTCTGTGGTGCTTTTGTTCCGAAATGACGAGTTATGGCGGAAAATAAGGTTAAGAAGCGTTCGAAAGGGCAACCTTGAAGCTCTCGGGAACCCTCCTCGGGTCGAGCCTCCTCAGTTTTCTCCTGATTATCTCCCGGGAATACCTCTTCACGTAGTAGTCTATCGTCTCGACCCTTATCTTTATGCTTCCCGAAGGTTTGGTCTCGTCGAGGTCTCCGAACTTAAAATACAAGGTTCCCGAATACTCGACTATCCTCTGGACCGGGGTGAAGGTAGGCTGGTCCATACCGCACTCGTAGCTCGAGAGTCTCACAACCGCTGTTATCCAAGGGAACCTCGCTGCGAACTTAGCTCCCCAGATTATCTCGTTCGTGTTGGAGCTGTAAGAGGAGGTCCAAACGTCCGATATGTCGAAGGGACTCTTTATGATGCCTGCCTCCACCTCCGGTCCGAAGAGCCAGTCCATAAGGTCTTCGTCGGTCGGGAGATACTGCCCCCAGACTACCGGGTAGCCGCAGTTTTGAAACTCAACGTCTATCTCGTGTCCTATCCCCGGATCCATGTGGTAGGGTCTGGCAAGAAAGAGGATGCAGGGGTGGTTGTTATTTGCACACCACTCGAGGATCTCCCTCGTCTTCTTCCTCATGGCTCTGTCGAACCTGCTGAGTTCTTCGAGTCCTTCCTTCACAGCCCTTTCCACCTCTTCGTAGGTGACGTTGAGAACGTCCCTCAAAGACTCGTAGAGCTGTTTGGGTAGGAGGTGGGGTTCTCCGAAGCTCACGAAGGGGGAGACGTATTTTATACCGAGCTTCTCGAAGACGTTCTCCTCTTTGATAAAGCCTGCCTTTATATTTTCTGGTCCCATCATCACCCTCGTGCAGGAGAGGGTGTCGAGAACGTGACCCCTCAAGAAGGAAGGGAGGGAGTAGATCATGGGGACGAGAAGTATATCGATCTTTTTCGTGAGAAGCTCACCTATGTGTCCAGCGAGGGCTTTGACGGGATAGCAAGAGTCCATCCCTATTCTCCCCTTCCCGAACTCCCTGAACTGCTCCTCCGAGGTGTCCGAGCTGAAGATTATGTTCTTTGCGGGTATCCCGAGGGCTTTTAAAAAGCCTATCCAGAACCTGTGGGTAGACCAGATGTTGAGGAACTTGGGGATCCCTACTTTTATGTGGCTTCTGTCCTTACTTCGCTGGCTTGTCCTCGGTCTTTTGAAGAGGGTAAGGAGGGTCATACCTCAATCCTCGTGTTGAAGGCTGTCTTTTGGACGAACTGGGCTACGCTCGGATACCTCTCCTTTACCTTTTCCATCTCCTCTTTTATTACTTTCAGCTCGTTCCTGTCTTCGACGAGACCTTTGGGACAGGAGTTCCCGACTATTATCCTCACCCAGCCCTCGGGTAGGGGGACCTTGGACCAAGGTCTCCCTTTACCTCCGGGGAGCTTCACGTCTATGAACGTTCTCCTGCACTCGACAGGACACCACCTGCAAACCGTGTCTTCGGAGGTCGTCGTCTTATACTCCAAGTTCTCTATGGTCTCGAAACCTCTGAACCTCGTCCTTCCCGTCTTCTCGTAGTTTTCGAGGGCTATAAGAGCCACACCTATCGCCCCGGCTTCACCTGAGTATGGGTGGACTACAACCTCCGCGTCGGGGATCTTGGACTTCAGAAAGTCAACCTGAGCTTTGACGACGGCGAGGTTCCTGTGGGTCCCCCCTTGGAGGATGAACTTCTTGCCTATTCCTTTGAAGTTGGTTATGTTTCCAGCGTATATCCACACGTTTTGGGGAAGGACGTGGCAAAGACCTGCCAGTATCTCCTCCGCGTTCCAACCTTTCCTCTGCTGGTTCACTATGTCGCTCTGGAGGAAGACACCGCAACCCATGGTGAGGTTGGGCATGGCTTTTGCCGAGAAGGCTCTCTCCGCTATCTCTTCGAGGGGTATGCCGAACCTCTCAGCTACACCTTGGAGGAAGGCACCGTTTCCCGAAGAACACTGGGAGTTCAGCCTAAAGTCTACAACAGCTCCGTTCCTTATGATTATTATCTTCACGTCCACACCGCCCACGTCGCATATACAGTCAGCGTCCGGGAAGAAGTGGAGTCCCGCTGTCGCGTGGGCTACAGTCTCCACAACGGCAACGTCTGCACCTATTATGTCCTTCAGAAGGTCCTTCCCGTATCCCGTAACACCTACAGCGAGGACCTTGGCGTCCCCTATTCTTTTCTTTATCTCCCTGAATATGTGCTTTGCGTCCTCTATAGGGTTCCCCTTACTCATCGTGTAGACCGAAAAGAGGACCTCCTTTTCCCTTGAGAGGCACACCGCCTTCGCCGTGGTGGAGCCAAAATCACAGCCTATGACCACCTCCTCCACCTTCCCTTCGTAAGGCTTCCTGTTCTTATATGCAAAGACCTGAGGCTCGTATTTCTTCCTGAACTCCTCAAGCTCCTCTTTAGTTCTCCAAAGACCCCTCCTCCCCTCCTTCTTCTTCTGCTCGAGCTGTCCCTCCTCCACCCACCACCTTAGCTTATCTATGCCCGCGTAGACTCCCGTATCTTTCGGTTCCGTCCTCGCCGTTAAGGCACAGCCAAATGCTGCGTAGTAGAGGGCGTTTTCGGGAACGACTACAAGTTCTTCGGGATCCTTCCCTTCGGGTATGGGAACCCCCCTCTCCTCCCAGAGCTTCTTGAGGTGGTATCTCCAAGCCTCTTGGAGACCCTTAAAGAACAGGTTCGGACCTCCGAGCAGGAGGACGTAAGGTCTCGGTGTGTTCCCCTTCGTGAGGACGGCGAGGTTCTGGTAGACGACAGCTTCGAAGAGGCTCGCTATTATCTCCTCTACGGGAACTCCCGCTTTCACGAGTGTGTTCACGTCCGCTTCTGCGAATATACCGCACTTGGAGCTTACCTTGTGGGTCTGGTAGCCGAGGTATCCCATCTTGGAGAGTTTTTCCGGAGGTATGCCGAGCTTCCTCGCACACTTTTCTATGAACGTTCCCGTCCCTCCCGCGCAAGCGCTCTGCATGAAGACCTGACGCGTCCTCCTTTCCCCTTCCCCGTGGAAGAAGATGGTCTTCATGTCTTCACCGCCTATCTCGGAGACGAACCTGACCTCAGGGTGTAGGGTCTCGACAGCCGTTGCGACAGCCACAACCTCTTGGACGAACCTCGCCCCTATCAGCTCACCTATTAGACCTCCCCCCGAACCCGTTATGTAGACCCTGTCTCTTCCCCGCTTGAAGC
>WFYM01000118.1 GCA_015490115.1 Aquificaceae bacterium | reverse complement strand
CGCGTACGCCTGAGGCAGAGGAGACGACGGTTTATTAGGTGCCTATAAGGGATTGAAACGCTGGAGGAGCCGAAGCTCCTCCTTGATTCGCTCGAGTTTATTAGGTGCCTATAAGGGATTGAAGCTAATATAACTAAAGTTTTACATGGTTTTAGTGTTTGATACTCAAGGTTTGGACAGATTCTGCCGATCGTATCAAACTTGGAAGCGGATAAAAACTTAGGGCTTTACTAACCAGGAATAGATGAGAAGATTTGTTCTAAGATATCATCTCCAGATCTCTAAATTTTACGATAGCAGACTTACCTTTTGCAAAACCTTAGTAGTTTTCATGTTTTTGCAATAGTGATATTTTCCAGGGTGAGTTTTTCCATAGGTGGATGGTAAAATTTTCCAAAGACGGTCATGTTCAAACTTAGGGACATACTGGCGGGCGGGAGCGATGTTTGGGAGATAGTAAGTTTCCCTGAATTGTGTCTCGGTTACTATTACGAAGAGAAGGTATGGGACAAAGTAGAACCTTCCGGCCCTAGGTGGAATGTAAAGAAGGCCAGGCCTTTTATAGTAATAAAGTCTACGGAAAAACACGTTTACATGATTCTGCTAACTAGCCTGAAAGAAAACCTCTTCCCCTGTGATCTGGACAAAAGATACGGTATAGGAAGGATGCTACCCAAGGTTTACCTGAAAGAGTGTGGCGAGCTTAATGAAAGGTGTAGGTGGGTAGAAAAGGAATCTCAGGTTTTTAAAAGGAAAACAGGGAGAAAAACCTGTCACATAGTTTTAAGGATGTCCAAAGTTATGCTTGCGAAAAACTCCGTTGTATGCGGAGAATGTAGCAAAGAGGTTTTCAACCGCCAGATGTGGTTCGTAATAGAGGAGGAACTCGAAGGGTGGAGGCGGAAAGGCTAAGAGATATTCTAAGAACCTTCTTTGAAGGGACGATAGACCGCAGAGATTACAACGATCTCTTCAGATACCTGGCAGGAATCCTAAAAAAGAAGGGAGCGGGAAGCCTCGACTACTACGAGGTCGGTGAAATAGTCAGGGACTTTATGATAAAACTTTTGGAAAACAGAGATAAGTTTCTTTTCATGATGGAGGATCCTCCCGGACTCAGAGCTTACATAGGAACGGCCCTTAAAAACTTCCTCGTGGACTACTTAAGAAAGAAGAAAAAAAGGATACGTGAGGTGCCCGAAGCGAACCTCAGGAGCGATGACGACCGTGAAAGTCTCTTAGAGAAAGGGGAAAAGGGTCAACTCGTTAAAAACTACGAGCTCACCGAGATAGAGGAGGTGTTTAGGAAAGAGGTAGAACCCGAGAATGTAAAGTATTTCTGCTACCTCCTCGACTCAAAAAGATACAAGTGCCTCTGGGGTAATAAATCCACGGACGCCATATACCAAGACGTTTCCCGAAAAAAACGTGTGGTGGAGGAGTTCGGCAAAAAACTAAGAGAGCTTAAGGTCTCCGACGAGCTGGTGCGAGAGTTTATAAACACCAAGCTGTCAGAAATTTGCGAAGACCTTCGTTCTAAACTGTGTAAGGAGGAAAAAGGATGACTCCCTTAGAGGAGATCTTAGAGCTTTACAAGCAGGCTTTGAAATTAGAAGATGTTCCTGAATATGAGGACATCGACATAGAGACTTTGGATTACGATGTCTTTAAGAACATCAAACCCAAAGAAATAAAGGAAATTAAAATCCCCGAGGAGGGAGACATCATAGAAATTTTTCCGTCTCCCGACGGACTTGAGATGATCTTTTTGGTTTTCAGGAAATACAGAAACGGATATGTGGAGCTTCTCCCGATGAGTAAATTCTGGGAACTGGCAACGCCCGAAGATGTTTTAATAGACTTCGAAGGAGAAACCTACATAGTGGAAACAGACCTCGGTATAGACGTTCCCGAAGAAAACTTCTCTAAGAGGTTTGGGAACAGAAAGGTATTCCTTTTAGGTAAACTCACCCCACAGCAGATAAAAGAGATCGAGGATGTCTACGAGGGTAGGAAGAAAGGAATAGGGAAGATGTGGGGAGGTCCTAAGGAGGAGTTCAAAACCCTTGAAAGCAGAAGATACTTCTCCCTCTTTACCCAGATGATAGAAGAAGAGGAGAAACTTTTAGAGCTCAGCGCCTTCTTTGAAAGGCACAAAAAATACGCTTTAGCCGCCGCAGGAGAGGAAAAAACCTGGGGAGAGAAGGAAGGAATAAGGTGGTTCTACGACTCGGAAGAAAAAATACTCATACTTGCCCCGGAAGAGAATCTCGTGGGGAAGAGGAAGAGGATACTGCTCGAGGCAGAAGGAGATAGGGTAGTCCTTTTCGAGGGGGAGCTTCCCGAAAAGATAGAGCTCCCTTTGGAAAACTACAGCCACTCTATACTCGAAAGATCGCTGAGGGTGGAGGATGTTTGAAGTTTTGAATCACAAGCAGAAGAATAGACTGCTCCGAGACTTTCTGAAGAGCCCTTCAAGCATCTCACCCAAAGAGGTCGAGGACCTTTTAAAGCACTTTCCCTTTTCAAGCCAGGAACTGAACTACCTTAGCCTCCAGGTCCTGAGGCAGAGAAAGGACATAGTTTCGATCGCGAAGCTCGCCCGAAAGCTGAGAACAGACGAAAGCACCGTTCGAGAGATCCTGAGCTCCAAAGAGAGATTTGCCCTCTTCCCGGTAGCCTCCGACAGAGAGGCTAAACTGGTCCGAGCCCTTTTGATCCCTCTCTCAAATCCAGAGATCATTCTCTTGGGAGACGAACCTACCGAGAGCCTTAGACTGGTCGGTAAACTCTCAGAAAGAGGTTTTCTTTTAGTCTTCAACTCGGACTTCGACTGGAGGAATAGTAGCTCTTACATGCTTTCTCTTTACGCTTCCCTCGCCCTGCAAGACCGCTTCAAAAACGTAGCCTTTACCGGTATCATTACCCCGGGGGGAAAGCTCGAAGACGTCCAGTTCCTCGAAAAGAAAAAGGAGCTCTGTAGGCAAGAAGGTATACCCCTCGTTTACCCTTCGGACTGCATTAGAGATCTAAAGGACTTAGAAAAATTTTTGACCGCCCTCACCGTTCCTTTAGCCTCCCTGCCGGGTGCCGACCCAAAGCCCTTCTTGGAGAGCTTCCCCTTCGACGAGGGGTATATAAGGGATGTGTTCCACATAGACCAGCCTCTCGTATACACGGAACGCTTTGAGGAGACCGTTGAGT
>WFYM01000117.1 GCA_015490115.1 Aquificaceae bacterium | reverse complement strand
GTTATAGGCAAGGCAAAGAGGGGTGATGAGAACTGGCTTTATGTGGACACGGGTGTCTTCAACGGACTCGCCGAAGCTATAGGTGGCATAAGGTATCCCGTCTTCGTTGAGAAGGAAGGGGAGCTGAAGGAGTGGGTCATAGGAGGGGTCTCCTGCGACAGCATGGACGTGATAGCGAGGAGGGTCTACCTGCCGGAGCCTGAGGTGGGGGACAGGCTCTACATACTTTCTGCGGGAGCTTACACGACCGTTTACGCCAGCGAGTTCAACGGCTTCCCGAAGCCGGAGGTTATATGTCTGTGAGCGTGAACTTTATCTTCTCCTTCTCGTCGAGGGAGAGTTCGACCACCTTGGTAATGAGACCCGTGACCTCTTGATACTCCTCCTTTAAGAATACGTATATGCTCCTCTTTAGGGCTTCTACGCTCGAAGCGGTGACGCTCAGAACCGTCAGTATGGGTATGTCGAAGAGGCGCTTTATGGCTTTTAACGCACCCTTCAGCATTACGTCGCTCATGTATATTATCTCAGGGTTAAGGAAGAGGGCTTCTTCTACGCCTTCTTCGAAGGAGTCGACGTCTACGCCTACCTCCCTCTGGATCACTATGGAGTTGCTGTGCTTTATTAGGTAGGTGATGGGTCTTTCGAGGACGTATATGAGACCCGTTTCCCTGTCGCATATCTCCTGAAGGAGGGAGTAGGAAAAGAGGTTGTGGATCACGTATGAAGCTCCTATGACGGTAACTATTCCGTTCGTCCCGAGGAGGGTATCGAGGAGCCTCTCTATCTCGGACCTGTTCGAGACTATGTTCTCGAGCCTCGGTATGTCGTAGGGGACCTTGACTATGCTAACGACGTAGCTTCCCCTCTGGGTGAGGTATGTTACCCTTATCCTCCCCACCTCCGGGAGTCCGAAGGAGAAGAGTCCCTCCCTTCCGAGGGGACCGAGGGACGTCGTCGTGTTCGCCCTCAGGGAAATCAGCGTGTCCCTTATGTCTTCGGGGGAGAGGATCACGTCCATTATCTTGGTTATCCTCTTGTCCCTTCTTTCGACGGGAGACGCTTTGGGTGCGAGTATCACCTCCGTGAACTCCCTCCTCTCTCCGAGGAAGTTCAGTATCTCAGGGGCTAAGTTCATTCCTTCCCCCTCTTGAGTATTTTAAGCCGGTGACACCAGTCATACTTAAGTTTTCAATTTACTATATTCTTAAGAGAGGAGGAACAGCTTATGGCGGTAAAGGACATAATGGACGCCCTAAAGAGCAAGGACCTCAGCGAAGTGGGTATAAAGGAGAACCTCGCCCAGCTTGTAAAAGACATAAAGCTCGTGGGGGAAGATCTGGACGTTGTCCTATACCTTCCAAAGCCCGGTCTCGAGAGCCTGATAAGGGACAAGGTCCACGAAGCCCTCTCGGGTGTTCCGGAGGTGAAGAAGATAAACATCAGGTTCTCGGAATCTCCTCCTCCCAAACAAGAGTTCCCCTCAGGTCAACCTGCATTCACGAGGAGACCCGTCCCCGGCGTGAGGCATCTCATAGCCATAGGGAGCGGGAAAGGTGGTGTCGGGAAGTCCACCGTCGCTACGAACCTCGCCCTCGCCCTCAGAAACTTGGGATACAAGGTAGGACTCTTAGACGCTGACATATACGGACCGAGCGTCCCCACCCTTATGGGTATAAAAGGGGAGAGGGTGACGGTGAGTGAGAGGAACAAGCTCGTTCCGATAGAGAAGTTCGGTATAAAGGTCCTCTCCATAGGTCTCATGCTCCCTTCGGAGGACACACCCGTCATATGGAGAGGTCCTATGCTCATGAAGGCTCTCACCCAGTTCCTCTTCGATACCGAGTGGGGAGAGCTTGACTACCTCGTCCTCGACCTTCCTCCCGGAACGGGTGACGTCCAGCTCACCTTGGCTCAAAACGTGGAGATCTCGGGAGCGGTGGTGGTCACAACACCTCAGGACGTTGCCCTTGCGGACGTGAGGAAGGCTACCTCCATGTTCAGGGAGGTGAACGTCCCCGTCCTCGGTGTCATAGAGAATATGGCATACTTTACCTGCCCGGACACGGGGAAGAAATATTACATATTCGGGAAAGGAAAGGTGGCTGAGTTCGCGGTGACCTATAACCTGAAGATACTCGGCTCCATACCTGTGGACCCTGAGCTTTCCGAGAGGTCGGACAGGGGTGAGCCTGTTGTGGTCACACACCCCGATTCTGAGGTAGCGAGAGCCTTCATGGGTATCGCGAAGATGATAGCTCAGAACTTAGGTTAGGAGGTATAGGACATGTTTGTGAAGAAGGCTGGGAAGAGGGTAGTTTACTTGGACCACATAGCGACCACTCCCGTTGCGGACGAGGTCCTCGAAGCTATGCTACCTTTCTTCAAGGAGAACTTCGGGAACCCAACATCTCTCCACAGCTTCGGTCAGGTAGCCAAAAAAGCTATGAACAAAGCGAGGGAGAAGATCGCAGCCCTTATAAACGCAAACTCCCCCGAAGAGATCATCTTCACCTCAGGTGGCATAGAGGCTAACAACCTCGCCATAAAGGGTATAGCAAACGCTTACAAGAAGAGGGGAAGGCACATAGTAACCACTGAGATAGAACACCACTCCATACTCCACCCCTGCAAGACCTTAGAGAGGGAAGGTTGGGAGGTCACGTATCTCAAGCCGGACAAGTTCGGCTTCATACACCCCGATCAGGTGAGGGAAGCGGTGAGGGAGGACACGGTCCTCGTCTCCATAGGACACTCGAACAGGGAGATAGGGACGATACAGAACATAAAGGAACTCGTCCAAGCTGCGAAGGAGAAGAACCCTAAGGTCATATTCCATACGGACGCAGCACCCACCCTCGGTCACTACCCCGTTGACCTCAAGGAGTGGGGCGTTGACGCAGCCTCCTTCACAGCCCACCTCATGTACGGACCGAAGGGTGTGGGCGCCCTCTGGACGAGGAAGGGGGTAAAGGTAAGACCCTTAATAGAAGGTGGGACTCAGGAGAGGGGTGTGAGGGCCGGGACGGAGAACGTCCCCGGAATAGTCGGCTTCGGAGCTGCCGCCGAGCTTGCTATGAAGGAACTCGAGGACAGGATGAAGAGGCTATCTTACTACAGGGACAAGCTGAGAAAAGCCCTCGAGGAGAAGCTCCAACACATAGAGTTTACCGGTCACCCGACCCAGAGGCTACCCCACCACCTCTCCCTCATAGTCCACTTCATAGAGGGTGAGGCTATGCTCCTGAGGTGCGACCTCATGGGTATAGAGACAGCTTCGGGTTCCGCATGCGTCTCCCTTGCCCTCAAGCAGTCCCACGTCCTCTCCGCCATAGGTGTCCCGAAGGAGGTTTCAAACGGCTCTTTGGTCTTTAGCTTCGGAAGGGAGAACACGGAGGAGGACGTGGACTACGTTATAGAAGAGTTCCCGAAGATAGTGAACTGGCTAAGGAGCGTCTCCCCCTTCAACCCAGAAAACTGGAAGGATTACGTAAAGTCCAAGTGAGGAGACAGCAGTAAGGTCTTAGGCTGACCTCTATATTCCTTAAGAACTCCTTGAAAGGTTTGCCCGTAACCGGGTCCCTTATCCCTTCCTCTATCTCGGTTAGGGGGACGAGGACGAAGTCCCTCTCCCTCATCCTCGGGTGGGGGACCTCAAGCTCGGGTGTCTTTATGACCCTGCCCTCACAGAGGAGTATGTCTATGTCTATCTCCCGCGGACCCCACCTGAACCTCTCGATCCTACCTACCCTCCTTTCGATGTCCTTTACTTTCCTCAGAAGCTCCTCGGGAGCTATGGAGGTCTCAAGCAAGAGGACGCAGTTTAAAAACTTTGGCTGGTTTCTGTAGCCCCAAGGGTCGCTCTCGTAAACGGTGGAGACGGAGAGGAGGCTACCCAGTTTTTTCAACTCTTCGACCGCGGAGGCTATGTAGCCCAGCCTGTCTCCGAGGTTGCTCCCCAAGCTGAGGTAGATCCTGTTCCTTGCTCCCATAGGAGGAGAGTTTAAAATTAATAAAACCCGAAAGGAGTTTGGTATGGACCTTCCCAAGCTCAGGATAGGACGTGTGGAGGTGGACATCCCCATAATCCAAGGGGGGATGGGGGTAGGTCTCTCTTGGGAGAACCTCGCAGGTTCCGTCGCCTCCTGCGGTGCCATAGGTGTGGTCTCCGCGGTAGGGACGGGCTACAGACACCCGGATCTGGTTGAGAGGGACAAATTCGGAAGACCCATAGGTTCTTACAACATACACCACCCGGAAGCTCTGAAGAGGATCATAAGGGAGGCGAAAGCTATATCGGGAGGCAGGGGAGCGATAGGGGTCAACATACTCGCAGCTATTACCGACTACGGGAGGGTTGCGAGGGACGCTGTTGAAGCCGGTGCGGACATAATAATATCTGGTGCGGGTCTTCCCTTAAAGCTTCCCCAGTATGTGGACGGTGCTGATGTAGCTTTAGTTCCCATAGTCTCCTCGGCGAGGGCGCTCAACTTAATATGCAGGACTTGGAAGAAGAGATACGGACGCCTCCCCGACGCGGTGATCCTCGAGGGTCCGAAGTCGGGGGGTCATCAGGGCTTCAAGTATGAGGACTGCTTCAAGAGAGAGTTCCAGCTCGAGAACCTGCTCCCGAGCGTCCTCGAGGAGGCGAGGAGGTGGGGAAACATACCCGTGATAGTCGCGGGGGGTGTCTGGAGCTACAGGGATATATTGAGGTTCCTGAAGATGGGTGCTTCTGGTGTCCAGATGGCTACGAGGTTCATAGCGACCCACGAGTGCGACGCCCCTTTAATTTACAAGGAGGTGGTCCTCGAAGCCAAGAAGGAGGACATAATACTCCTCAAGTCCCCCGTCGGCTACCCCTTAAGGGTCATAAGGACACCCTTTGTGGAGAGGCTGCTCAGCGGTGTGAACGGGTGGAAGGGATGCGTCTCCAACTGCGTTACACCATGCAACAGAGGTGAGGAGGCTAAGAAGGTGGGCTTTTGCATAGCGGACAGGCTCGGAGCCGCTTGGCTCGGCAACTACGAGGAGGGTATATTCATAAGCGGTGCCAACGGATACAGGCTAAAAAAACAGGGTATAATCCACGTAAAGGAACTCATAGACATACTGACCGGGAAAAAGGAGGACCCGACACTCTCTAAGGGCAGGGTGAGGAGGATAGTGCCTTTACTGAAGTGAGGAGCCTGTCTTGGGTTTTGTCCCTCCTGTAAGAGGGAAGGTCGGAGCAGATCGTGCAGACCTCGTAAACGCCGATACTTCCGACGCCCGCCTCCTTCAGCCTCCTCAGGACCTCCTCCTGAAGGTCCATGTAGAGCTTCCCCTCCCTCTCCTCGAGGTTTTTAAACATCTCCCTGAACTCCTCACCGACCTCATAGCAGCAACCCTTCGCAGCCGGTCCTATGAAGGCGAATACTTTCCTTAGGTCCTCCCAGTTCGATATCGTCTCGAGCGCCCTCTCCACGACACCTGAGGAGAGTCCCCTCCAGCCCACGTGGACAGCCCCGAACCACTCCTCCCCTATAAGCACGAGGGGGACGCAGTCCGCGGTCTTCACACCCACCTCTACCCCCACCAAGTTAGTTATCACCCCGTCGCCTATGAGGGGAGGGTATGGAAAGGAGCTGAGGACTATTATCCTGCTCGTGTGCTTCTGTATGGGGACGTAGAGCCAAGGCTCGATCCTCCACTTCCTCCTTACCGCTACGAACTTCCCCTTTATGTGGAAGGAGTGGATCAGACCTTCAGCCCTCTTGCCTTCTCCGACGTTTTTGCTACGCATTCCATCACCGCCCCCCTGAACCCCCTCTCCTCGAGGACCTTTATACCCTCTACCGTAGTCCCTCCCGGTGAGGCTACCCTGACCATCCACTCAACAGGAGGGAGACCAGAAGCTTTAAGTAGCTCAGCCGTTCCGAGGACGGTCTCTACAGCTATCTTCAGGGCTTCCCCGTAGGGGAGTCCTTCCCTAAGACCAGCGAGGGCGAGGGCTTCTATGAAGCTGAGGACGAAGGCGGGTCCGCTACCTGCGAGGGCTGTGAAGGCGTCGAAAAGCTCCTCGGGAAGGGGGTATAGGGTCCCGCAACCCGAGAGTATATCCTCAACCCTCCTCCTCTCCTCCTCGGACACACCCTCACCCCAAGCTACGGCGATCACAGCCCTCCCTACGAAGGCGTTTATGTTGGGCATCAGCCTCACTACCCTGTTCGTCCCAGAGTGTTCCATCAAAAAGCCCCTGCTCACTCCCGCAGCGACGCTGAGAATTATCCTGTTCCCTATTTCTTCCCTTACCGTCTCTAAGACGCCCCTTACGTCCTTCGGCTTCACCGCCAAGAGTAAGAGGTCGGACTCCCTCACGAGGAAGGAGGTATCCGATGCAACGGGAAAGCCGGAATCCCTCGCCACTCTCAGCCTCTCAGGGTCCCTGTCGAAGACTATAACGTTTTCCTTCCCTATTTTTCTCGATATCCCCTCCGCCATTGCGGACCCCATGTTACCGAAGCCTATGACACCCACCCTCATCCGAACCTCTCCTCAAAGAGCCTCCTGAATGCTTCCTTGTCCGAGCAAACTACGAAGACCTCCTGAACGGAGGTCCCCTTCTTGTATAGGAGCTTGTAGCCTGTCAGCGTCGGATACTTCAGAAAGAGACCGTTCACACCGCTCCCCCTATTTTGCCTCACTATCCTCCCCGGTATTATCGTCTTTACAACCTCCCAACCGCTCATCTCCTTAAGGTAATCTTCGAGACCCTCCAGTATGCGGTGCTGGACCTTTAGCTTCCCCACCCTTCTCCCTGGCATGATATAATAGGATAGCTTATCAAGGGAGGTTCGGTATGGCTGTCGTCTCTATGAAGGAGCTTCTCGAAGCGGGTGTCCACTTCGGACACTCGAAGGCACGCTGGAACCCAAAGATGGCTCCTTACCTCTACGGTGTCAGAAACGGCATACACATAATAGATCTCAACAAGACCCTCGTCCTCTTGGAGGAGGCTTACAACTACGTCTCCGATATGGTAGCTCAGGGAGCTGAGATCCTCTTCGTCGGAACGAAAAAGCAGGCTAAGGAGATCATAAAGGAGGAGGCGGAAAGGTGCGGAGCCTTCTACGTCAACGAGAGGTGGGTTGGAGGACTCCTCACCAACTTCAACACGGTCAGGAAGAGCCTCATTAAGCTCGAAAAACTCGAGGAGATGGAAAGGTCGGGTGTGTTCGAGACCCTTCCCAAGAAGGAGGTGAGGAGGCTAAAGAGAAAGAAAGAAAAGCTCCTCAAGCTCTACGGCGGTATAAGGAACATGACCAAGCTACCCGACCTCCTCTGGGTAGTCGACACGGTGAAGGAACACATAGCTGTCCTCGAGGCGAGGAAGCTCGGAATACCCGTAGTTGCCATAGCGGACTCCAACTGCGACCCAGACCTCATAGACTGGATAGTTCCGGGGAACGACGACGCGATAAAGTCCATAAAGCTCCTCACCTCGAAGATAGCGGACGCTGTCATAGAAGGGAAGAACAGGAGGGAGAGTGCGGAGAAGGTGGAGGTCAAGAAGGAGAGGAAGGTGGTCACCGTGGAGGAACACGAGAAGAAGCTCTTCGAGGAAGCTGTTGAGATGTCCGAAAAATACGAGGAGCTTGACAAGGACGCTGTGGAGTACGAGTGATGGAGATCTTCGGACTCTTTTGCCTCTTCGCCTGCGGAGGGGTCTTGCTTTACTTTTACATGAGGTCGGAGGAGGGATACCATGGGTGTGAGCATAGATGACGTGAAGAAGCTGAGGGAGATGACGGGAGCCGGTATGCTCGACTGCAAGAAGGCTCTCGAAGAGGCGGGCGGTGATATGGAGAAGGCGAAGGAGATACTGAGGATAAAAGGACTCGCAAAGGCGGAGAAGAAAGCGGGAAGGGAGACTAAAGAGGGAGTCGTTCACGTTAAGCTCTCGGAGGACAGGAAGAGGGGTGTGATCGTCGAGGTGAACTGTGAGACCGACTTCGTAGCTATGAACGAGGAGTTCAGGAAGCTCGTCGAAGACATAGCCCTCCACATACTCTCCGTTGAGGAGAACAGAAACAAAGAAGGTGAAGGAACCGAGATACTGAGCCAGCCCTTCTTCAAAGACAGCTCTAAGACACTCGAGGAGGTCATAAAGGAGGCTATAGCGAAGATAGGTGAGAACATAAGGCTCTCGAGGTTTTCGAGGATGGACGCGGAGGGATACCTCCACTCCTACATCCACGGAGGCGGGAGGATAGGGGTCTTACTCGAGTTCAAAGCTGAAAGCCTCGACGAGAAGACTATGAGAACAGTTCAGGACGTCGCCATGCAGATAGCTGCCATGAAGCCCGAGTTCGTGAGCAGGGAGAGGGTCTCGCAGGAGGTCATAGAGAGGGAAAAAAGGATCCTTTCGGAGCAGGCGAGGAGGGAGGGAAAGCCCGAACACATAATAGAGAGGATAGTTGAAGGGAAGCTGAGGAGGTTCTTCGAGGAGAAGGTCCTACTCGACCAGCCCTTCATAAAGGACGAGGAGAAGACGGTCGGTGAGTTCTTGGAGGGGACCGGGGTTGAGGTGGTCAGGTTCGTGAGGTTCGAGGTCGGTGGTCTCTGATGGAGGGAGACCGTCCCAAGTTCAGGAGGATACTTCTCAAGCTCTCCGGGGAAGCCTTCGCGGGGAGTAAGGGCTACGGTATAGATCCCTCCTTCCTCGAATACGTCTCTCAGGAGATAAAGGAGGTTTACGACCTCGGCGTCCAGATAGCTATAGTGATAGGGGGAGGGAACATATTCAGGGGTTTCGAGGGTGAGGACATAGGCATAGACAGGGCTACGGCTGACTACATGGGAATGCTCGCCACCGTCATAAACGCCCTCGCCCTCCAGTCAGCCCTCGAGAGGCATGCGGGAATACCGACGAGGGTCCTTTCAGCCATAGAGATGAGGCAGGTGGCGGAGCCGTACATAAGGAGGAGGGCTGTGAGGCACCTCGAAAAGGGGAGGATCGTCATATTCGCAGGCGGGACGGGGAACCCTTATTTTTCCACGGACACTGCTGCAGCTCTAAGAGCCGCGGAGATAGAGGCTGAGGTCCTTTTGAAGGCTACAAAAGTAGGCGGCATATACGACAGGGATCCCGAAAAGCACCCGGACGCAGTCCTCATAAAGGAGATAAGCTATTTGGAGGTCATAAACAGGGGCATAAGGGTTATGGACCACACAGCCCTTACCATGTGCAGGGAGAACGGGATACCTATAATAGTTTTTAATATTAAGGAGAGAGGGAACTTAAAGTCAGTTGTTGTCGGGAAAGACGTCGGCTCCCTCGTGAGGGGTTAGTCATGGTTCAGGAGATAGAGGACATCCTCAAAGAAACGGAAAAGGACATGAAAAAGAGCGTCCAGCACTTTAAGAACGAGATAGCGGGCATAAGAACGGGGAGGGCTTCTCCAGCCCTCGTCGAAGACCTCAAGGTGGACTACTACGGTTCCAAGGTTCCCATAAAACAGTTGGGGAGCATATCCGTCCCCGAACACAACCAGATAATGATACAGGTCTGGGACTCGAACGCGGTCCCGGCTATAGAGAAGGTCATACAGGAGGAGCTGGGTCTCAACCCCAACACTCAAGGAAACGTCATAAGGGTTACCCTACCGCCACTTACTGAAGAGAGGAGGAGGGACATGGTCAGGATGCTCCACAAGATAGCGGAGGAGGCGAGGGTGGCGGTCAGAAACATAAGGAGGAACGCAAAGGAGATGATAGAGGAACTCGAGGGCATCTCCGAGGACGAAAAGAAAAGAGCCATGGACAGGCTCCAGAAGATAACGGACAAGTATATAGAGGAGATAAACAGCCTTATGGAAGCTAAGGAGAAGGAGATAATGACGGTATGATATGGAGCAGGGAGCTGATCTTAGGGGTTTCCCTCATACTCTTCATCGCCCTTGCGGTCGGAGGTGTGAGCTACTATAAGGGCTACAAAGAGAAGAAGCTCGACGAGGTAGCCTACAAGGTTTACCTCTTCGAAAAGGGGAAGCTGAAGGAGGAGGAGGTAAGGGAAGCTGTAAGGGGAACACCTTACGAGGTTTACTTCCTCGCCCTCAAGGGTGAGGACGTGGCGGACAAAGTAAAGGACGAGGAGGTTAGGAAGGTATTCCTCGAGGCGAGGGCTTACAGACTCTTCAAGGAGGGGAAGAAGGAGGAAGCTTTGAAGATTTTGGAGACCATAAAGAGGGAGGACTTCAACTACCCTTCAGCCCAGCTCCTCAAAGGGATAATACTCGAGAGCATGGGGAGGGTGAAGGAAGCCCGTGCTATATATGTGAGCCTCTCCGCAGAGTTTAGAAACACCTACTTCGGTAAGGTAGCCTACGCGAGGCTCCTCTCCCTCGAGGGTCCCTGATGCCTACGATCCTGATCACCAACGACGACGGTTACTTTTCCGAGGGAATAAAGGCTCTCAGGGAAGCTCTGAGGTCCGTAGGCAGGGTAGTCGTTGTCGCTCCCGACAGGAACCTGAGCGGTGTGGGACACTCACTCACCTTCACGATGCCCCTCAGGATGAGGAAGGTGGAGGAGGACTTCTACACGGTCATAGACGGGACTCCCGCTGACTGCGTTCATCTCGGCTACTACATAGTTCTTGAAGGTAAGAAGCCCGATCTCGTCTGTGCGGGGATAAACGAGGGTCCGAACCTCGGCGAGGACATAACTTATTCGGGGACCGTCTCGGGAGCCATGGAGGGGAGGATACTGGGGATTCCTTCCGTCGCCTTCTCCGTTTTCGGGAGGGGGGAGATAATGTTCGAGGAGGTGGCAAAGTCCTGCAAGGAGATAGTTGAGATGGTCCTCGAGAAGGGTATGCCCGAAGACACATACCTCAACGTGAACATACCCAACCTGAGGAGGGAGGAGATAAAGGGGATAAGGATAACCCGTCAGGGGAGGAGGGCTTATAAAGAGAAAGTTTTCAAATACCCGGCTCCCTACGGGGAAACCCTTTACTGGATATCAGCTGAGGAGTTCGGGTGGAAGCTCGAAGAGGGAACCGACTACTGGGCTGTCATGAACGGCTACATATCCGTCACACCCCTCCAGATAGACCTTACCAACTACAGGGCTATGAAGGAGGTGAGGTATCTCGAAAGATGAAGGTCGGAGATATAGCAAAGGTAACGGGAGGGGTCCTCAAAGGTCCGGGGGACATCCCGGTAAGGAGGGTATGCTCCGACAGCAGAAAGGTGGAAGAGGGTGACCTCTTCGTAGCCTTGAGAGGAGAGAGGTTCGACGGACACGACTTCATAGGGGAAGCCTTCGAAAAAGGTGCTGTCTGCGCTATTTCGGAAAAAGAGAGAGATCCCCCGAAGGGAAAGGCTCTCGTGGTTGTAAAGAACAGTTTGGAAGCCCTAAGGAGTATCGCCCTCTGGAGGAGGGGTTCCTTCAGAGGAACCGTTATCGGGATAGCAGGATCCGTCGGGAAGACGACGACGAAGGAGCTTACCGCCCACCTGCTCTCGGAGGTCGGACCCACCTTCAAAAATTACGGGAACTTAAACTCCCAAATAGGCGTTCCCTTAGTCCTCTCTAACCTGCCAGAGGACGCATTATACGCTGTTGTCGAGATGGGAGCGAGTTCTTTGGGTGAGATATCCAAGCTCGTCGAGATCGTAAAACCTTCTGTCAGAGTTATCACAGCCATAGGGGAGGAGCATCTCGAGGGCTTCGGGGACATGAAAGGTGTGATCGAGGGAAACGGTGAGATCTTCGAGGGTTTTTCGAAGGAGTGCTGGGCTGTCCTTCCCTTTTACGCCCTCAAGTATTATAAGCTACCGAGGGAGAGGGTGGTTACCTTCGGTGAGGGCGGAGACCTTAACGCCTCAGAAGTGAGGCTGACTCGAAAGGGGACCGAGTTCAAGTTTATGGGTGAGAGGTTCAGGGTCCCCGTCCTTAGCCTGGGGATAGTCGACAACGTCCTCTCCGCCTTCGGCGTCCTCAAGGTCCTCGGACACGACCCGAGGGAGTTCAGGGAAGCCCTCTCGAGCTTCAGGGGTGTGGAGGGGAGGATGAGGCTCTTTGACTTCGGAGATTTTACGGTTATAGACGACACCTACAACGCTAACCCGCCTTCTGTAAAAAACGCCCTCCTTACCCTCTCCAAGCTAAAGACTGACTCGAAAAAGATAGCCGTCCTCGGTGACATGCTCGAACTTGGTCCCTTCAGCGAAAGGCTCCACAAAGAGATCGGAGCTTTTTCCGCAAAGCTTCCCATAGACGTGGTCATGTTCTACGGTAAGGATACGCTTTTTGCTCACGAGGAGAGGAGAAGGAGGGGAAAAGCGAGCCTTTACTTCAGCTCCAAGGAGGACCTTGTAGAGGCTCTGTTGAAATGGACAAAGGATAAAAATATAATTC
>WFYM01000116.1 GCA_015490115.1 Aquificaceae bacterium | reverse complement strand
GTCGTCGTCAGGATGGAGGGGACGAACGTGGAGGAGGGGAGGAGGATACTCGCCGAGTCCGGTATGAACTTTATAAACGCTGAGGACATGTGGGAGGGGGCGAGGAAGGCTGTGGAGCTTGCGAAGGGAGGCTGAGAAGGACATGAGTCTTGCGGAGAGGTTCCTACCCCACTACACGGTAAGGGACTATGAAAGGTGGGAAGGGGACTGGGAGCTGATAGAGGGTATACCTTATGCTCTCGCTTCTCCTTCACCTCTCCACCAGAGGACGCTCGCAAAGGTGGTCAGGATCTTCGACGAGGCTCTGGAAGGATGTCCAAACTGCGGTGTTTATGTGGAGCTTTATTGGTATATATCCGAGGACACGGTCGTCAGACCTGATATGGTGGTGGTATGCTCCGAAAAGCCATTCGAAAAGCTAGACTTTACCCCTTACGTAGCGGTGGAGGTAGTTTCCCCTTCTACGAGGGAGAAGGATGAAGAGCTAAAGAGGATACTTTACGAGAGGGCGGGTCTCAGGTGGTATGTGCTGATCTACCCTGAGGAAAAAGAGTTCAAGGTGTTTAAACTTTCTGAAGGCTTTCTCAGCCTTGTTTCCTCAGAAACGGAGGACACGTTTGAGTTCGACCTCGGTAAGTGCAAGGTGAGTGTAAATATTGGTCAAGCTTTAGAAAGGGGGTCTTGAGATATGGCTATTCTCGTTGACAGAAACACAAAAGTTGTAGTTCAAGGCATAACCGGGAAGGAGGGTTCCTTCCACGCTGTCCAGTGCAGGAACTACGGGACTAAAGTAGTAGCCGGGGTTACCCCCGGAAAGGGTGGGCAGTCGGTAGACGGGATCCCCGTCTTCAACACGGTGGAGGAGGCGGTCAAAGAAACAGGTGCCAACTGCTCTTTGATATTCGTCCCTGCACCCTTCGCAGCGGACGCCATAGTGGAAGCAATGGACGCGGGTATAGAGGTTATAGTCTGCATAACGGAGGGGATACCAGTAAAGGACATGATGATGGTAAAGGACTACATGAGGAAGAACTACCCGAATGTAAAGCTTATAGGTCCCAACTGCCCCGGTGTGATAACCCCCGGAGAGGCTAAGGTGGGGATAATGCCGGGACACGTCTTCAAGAGGGGGAAGGTGGGGATAGTCTCGAGGAGCGGGACCCTAACATATGAGGCTGCCTACCAGCTCACGAGACTCGGGATAGGGCAGACGACCGCTGTCGGCATAGGTGGGGATCCCGTCCACGGACTCTCCCACAAAGACGTTATAGCCATGTTCAACGAAGACCCTGAGACGGAAGCTATCCTCATGATAGGGGAGATAGGGGGGACAGCGGAGGAGGAGGCTGCTGAGTTCATAAAGGAGAAGGTAAGAAAGCCCGTCTTCGCTTACATAGCCGGAATAACAGCACCGCCCGGTAGGAGGATGGGTCACGCGGGAGCTATAATCATGGGAGGAAGGGGGACAGCTAAGGCTAAGATGGAGGCACTGAGAGAAGCGGGAGCATATGTTATAGAGAACCCCGCGAAGATAGGGGAAACCGTGGCTGAGGTCCTCGGGAAAATCTGATTAAGATTATCTTGATATACTGAATATCTTTTGTATTTTTATAGTCCAAAACCTTAGGAGGAGGTAGGAGTATGGGTCTGAAGGTGAGGGTGGATCAGGATACCTGCACAGCCTGTGAGCTTTGCTACGACAGGATCCCCGAGGTATTCAAGAACGCGGGGGACGGCATAGCGGACGTTGTCGAGGTTCACATAGAGGACGGGGACGAGAGGTGGATGAACGTCCCCGAGAACTTGGAGGGTGACGTTCAGGAGGTAGCGGAGGAGTGTCCGAGCGGTTCGATAATTGTCGAGGAGGCTTGAGCTATGGCTAACAAGAAGGTTCGCATAGAGTACGACACCTGCACCGCCTGCGAGCTTTGCTACGACAGGATCCCCGAGGTATTCAAAAATAGGGGTGACGGGATAGCGGACGTTGTACGCTACGACTTGGAGGAAGACGAGGAGGTAAAGTGGATGTTCGTTCCTGAGGACCTTGAAGGTGACGTGGACGAGGTGGCTGACGAGTGTCCGAGCGGATCGATCATAGTTGAGGAAGCGGATTGAGCTTCTCTTCCTCGGAACCGCCGGAGGAAGGACAGCTACCTTCAGGCTCGTCAGGCGGTCAGGTGGCTTCCTTATAAGAGTGGGGGAGACCCTTGCCCATATAGATCCGGGTCCCGGAGCCTTCGTTTACCTAAAAGAACTCGGGATCGACTACAGGAACGTAGACCTCATAGTCCTCTCTCACATACACCTCGATCACTCCGCGGACGTGAACACCCTCATAGAAGCCTGCACCGACGGCGGAAAGAGGAAGGGACTCACACTGATGTGTCCGGAGAGTGCGGTGGAAGGAAAGGACAGGGTAGTCCTGCCTTACCTTATAAGGAGGCTGAAGGAGGTGTTCTTTTTGAAGGAGGGGGGAGTTTTTACCTGCGGTGACTTGAAGGTTGAGGTCGTCTCAAAGCACACACACCACGGCGTTGAGACATACGGACTTTCCTTCAACGGGAGGGTGGTCTACATGACGTGCGGGAAATACGAGGAGAGGTTTCTCGAAGAGTATCCCGACAAGCCCGAACTCCTCATAGTGAACACCACCTTCTACAGAAGGAAGGACAATATAGACCACCTCTCGGTGGAGGAGATAAGGGAGTTTTTGAAGGTAAAGAGACCCAAAAAGACCGTTATCACCCACTTCAGCCTCGAGATGATCGAAAAGGATCCTTCAAAGATAGCTCGGGAACTCTCCGAGGAACTCGGTCTCGAAGTCATACCCGCGGAGGAGGGTATGGTCCTCGAGCTAAATTAATAAGCATGGAAAGGACGCTGAGCGCTGGTGAGATACAGTTCAGCTACGCAAAGAAGTATTTCGAGGAGTTCACCTCTTCGAGACCTAAGGTGGCTAAGGTGTTGAAGGAGGTAAAGACCCCCTCCCTCGTAATGGACCTTAGCGGTATAAAGGCGAGATACGTCCAGATAAGGTATCACCTTCCGGAAGTTAACGTCTACTACGCAGTGAAGGCGAACGACCACCCCGGGGTCCTCAAAACTTTGGCTGAGGTGGGTTCGGGATTTGAGGTCGCCTCCTCCAAGGAGCTTGAAAAGGTCCTCTCCTTAGGGGTCCCGCCCGAGAAGATAATATCCAGCAACCCTGTAAAGCCTGAGGAGTTCGTAGACTTCGCCTACAGATCGGGGGTCGACAGGTTCGCTGTGGACAGCTTCGCGGAGGTCGAAAAGATAGCAAAAATAGCGCCGAGGTCGAGGGTATACGTGAGGATAACGGTCCCCAATGAAGGGAGCGACTGGCCCCTCTCGAGAAAGTTCGGCGTAGATCCGGAGACAGCCCTCGATATCCTCGAATTTGCAAAGGAGAAGGGTCTCATCCCTGCCGGGGTTACCTTCCACGTGGGTTCCCAGTGCAACAACCTGAGGAACTGGTTCATAGCTATAAGGGAAGCCTCATACCTTTGGGAGAGGGCAAGGTCGAGGGGAATGAGGCTCATGTTCCTTAACATGGGAGGGGGTATACCCGTTAGGTATACTACCGAGGTCCTCAGGATCGAGGACATAGCCTACTACGTTAAGGGTCTCCTCAGGAAGTACTTTCCAACCCCCCCTTACGAACTCCAGATAGAGCCGGGGAGGGGTGTGGTCGGGGATCAGGGTGTTCTCGTCACGACGGTTATAGGCAAGGCAAAGAGGGGTGATGAGAACTGGCTTTATGTGGACACGGGTGTCTTCAACGGACTCGCCGAAGCTATAGGTGGCATAAGGTATCCCGTCTTCGTTGAGAGGGAAGGGGAGCTGAAGGAGTGGGTCATAGGAGGGGTCTCCTGCGACAGCTTGGATGTGATAGCGAGGAGGGTCTACCTACCGGAGCCTGAGGTGGGGGACAGGCTCTACATACTCTCCGCGGGAGCCTACACGACTGTTTACGCAAGCGAGTTCAACGGCTTCCCGAAGCCGGAGGTTATATGTCTGTGAGGGTGAACTTTATCTTCTCCTTCTCGTCGAGGGAGAGTTCAACCACCTTGGTAATGAGACCCGTGACATCTTGATACTCCTCCTTTAAAAAGACGTATATGCTCCTCTTTAGGGCTTCCACACTCGAAGCGGTGACGCTCAGAACCGTCAGTATGGGTATGTCGAAGAGGCGCCTTATGGCTTTTAACGCACCCTTCAACATTACGTCGCTCATGTATATTATCTCAGGGTTAAGGAAGAGGGCTTCTTCTACGCCTTCTTCGAAGGAGTCGACGTCTACGCCTACCTCCCTCTGGATCACTATGGAGTTGCTGTGCTTCATTAGGTAGGTGATGGGTCTTTCGAGG
>WFYM01000115.1 GCA_015490115.1 Aquificaceae bacterium | reverse complement strand
CTCCACCTTTATGGTCTCGTCTATCTGGGGAAGGACGCTAACCGCAGCGAAGGAGGTGTGCCTCCTCGCGTTCGCGTCGAAGGGAGAGATTCTGACGAGCCTGTGGACACCCTGCTCACCTTTGAGGTATCCGTAGGCGTAAGGTCCCTTTATGAGGAGGGTTGCACTCTTTATCCCCGCCACGTCGTCCGGAGTTACGTCTATAACCTCCACCTCAAATCCCTTCCTCTCAGCCCACCTTATATACATCCTCAGAAGCATCTCAGCCCAGTCGCAGGCGTCCACACCACCAGCTCCAGCTTGAACTGTAAGATAGGCGTTCTTTTGGTCCATCTCGTCGGAGAGGTAGGTCTTCGTCTCCAAGCGGGATATCTTCTCCTCGAGACTCTTCGTCTCCTCGTCGAGGATAGCCCACGTTTCGACGTCCTCTTCGGGAGTCGTCTTAGAGAGTTCTTCTATGTCCTTTAGGGACCTTTCTATGGTCTCGAGATCTTTTAGTGTCTCTTCGAGCCACTTTCTCCTCTGCAGGACTTCTTTTGCCTTTTCCTGATCTTCCCAAAAACCCGCTTCCGACATCTTTTTGTCTATCTCTTTCAGCTCCTTTCTCAGCTGTTCTGAGTCTAATACCCTTCTTATATGGTCAAACCTCTCCCTCAGGTCTTCTATCTTGCCTTTTAGGTCGATCATCTTCAGTCCACCACCTTATAGCCCCACTCTTCTACCGCCCTCTTTATCTCCTCCTTCGGTATGTCTCTCTCGGAGGTTATCTTCACAAGTCCCGTCTCCAAGGAGACCTCGACGCTTGAAACCCCTTCGAGGGACATTATGGCGTTCTTTACCGTCCTCACACAGTGGTCACAGCTCATACCTTGAACCCTTACCGTTATCTCCCTCATGATATTTATTTTAGTTCCCTCCTTACCCTCTCTACGAAGGTCTTTAGCCTCCCGGGATCGGTCCCGCTCAAAGAAACGTCGGCATCGGGGTGTCCGTATAAGCTACAGAGGGTAACTATCTTGGTGTCCGTATGCTTTTTGAGCAATCTTATAACGAAGTCAGTCCTGTAGCAGTGGACACCTATCATGAGGGTGAGGTCGTGCTTTCCGTGGAGGATCGAAAGGTGAGGGTTAGGGGGGTCCACCTCCCTCGAAGGGTCGAAGTTTTTGTTTTTGGGTCTGTAGTCGGGAAGGATGTGGACGTTTAGGTTCGGGAGAAGATCCTTCAGCCTTCTGATAAGCTCCGCTTTTTTCTTTGACTCTCCGTTCCAGCTCCAAAGGACGAGGGGTCCGACTATAAGTGTGGGTCTTTCCGCTGAGAGTGTAAGGTCCACAGCTTCTTCGAGGGCTTCCTCCCAGCTGACGAGTTTTCCTCTTATAAAGCCTATATCCTTGCTCTTCTCTTTGACTATGGGTAGCCTCGTCCTGTCCTCCTCGGGTCCGGGGACCACCTTGGGTATCTTGTAGTATTCCGGGATAAAGTCTTTTAGCGGTTCAGCGGGGATCGGTTTTTCCTTTTTATTCTTCCCGTTTCTTTCCCCAATTTTTTCCTTTACGGACAGTATCTTCTCCGAGTCCTCTACGTAGAGGTCGAGTTCCACCTGAAACTCGCCGTGGTAAGCCTTTTCCTCCTCCTCTATGCCGAGGTCGTAGCAGGTGGTCCCTATTATGTCTATTAGAACTCCGTTTGCCCCCCACTCTTTGGCTTTTTTGAATATCTCATGCCTCTTTTCGTAGAACTCGTAGCAGCAGTGACCTATGTAGGTGTAGCCGTTCTCTCCGCACCACCTGAGGACGTCCCTTAGCATCTCGAAGCTCGTTATGGTTATAGGTATCATCCCTCTCTCATAAGCCATCCTGTAGAGGTCTCCTACCGTGCATCCGCCGCACTCACCGCAGTCGTCCGTGTGCCTGTAGTCGCACCAAGTCGGCTTTGCACAGTAAGGGAGGAGCATAACCTTTGCCTTCTTTACGTTCTCCTTTAGACTCCCCCCTATGCTCCCTATTATCCTATTCAAGTTTTTTTTTCTATACCGAGTTCTTCAGCCTCCAACTTCCTCAAAGGGAAAAGGACTGCCTCCACGAAGTCGTCAACTTTGAGACCCACGCTCTCGAAGTCTTTACCTTCGAAAAACTCCCTTATCCTCCTCTCCACGTCTTGAATAGGTGTGTGCTTTAGGTAGGCTTCGAGGTCGTATATCAGCCTCTTGGGGTGTATAAATAGGTCCCCGTTTATTATGACCTGCTCGAGGACCCTCCTGTTTGTGTCCACCTTCGCGGATACCCTGAAGGTCCCACCCGGACACCTGTATACGCCGTAGAGGAACTCTGGACCCTCAGGTCCGCGCTTGGTGCCGTATACCCACTCCTCACTCTTGAAGTAGGGAGCCTTTTCTTTCAGAAGCTTCTCCTCCTCCTCCGTCAGCTCCCCCCACTTCGCCTCTATACCTAACTCTTCTTTGAAGGCTTCAACGAGGGCTTCGAATACCTCCTCCTTCGGAGGGATCCTCCCGAGTTCCCTCTTTAGCCATGTGACCCTATCTTCCGCAGCCTTTATGCCCTTCGAGGTTAGCTTCTCAACCGGTATCTGGAGGGACTTTAGCATCCTCTCCACGTTGAAGTCAACGAGGACCGTTCCCTGATAGAGGAAAGCCTTTCCCTCAAAAACTCCTCCCGTTCCCGAGATCTTTTTGCCTTCTACCTCTATGTCGTTCCTCGGTCTGAACTGGGCGTTCACACCCAACTTCCGCAGTCCCTTCGCCGCAGCCTTGCAAATTCTTTCGGTTATCTCTTCGTAGGAGGCGTTCCCGAACTCCTCCCTTCCCGCTATTATCTCCCAGCCTATCTGGGTCTCGTCGAAGTATATGGCACCACCTCCCGTTATCCTCCTCCCGACCTCTATGCCTTCCCTCCTCGTGTATTCCTCCCTCACCTCCTGCTCTACAGCTTGGTGGTAGCCTATCAGGACACACTCCGGCTTGAACTGGAGAAACCTTACGGTGCTTGGTATCTTCCCTTCGGACCTCAGACGGAGCATTATCTCGTCGAGGGCTATGTTCTCGTAGTGGGGTCTCTGACCAGTGTATACTATCCTCCACATAACGCCTCCTCCTAAAGTTTGGGGAATAAGTTATGAAAATTATATTATGGGTGTGTTGACGAAAATCATCCCCTTCTTTGGTCTTTTGCTCCTCTCTTGTGCGGAGCTTACCGTGGAAACTAAAAAGATCGGCGACTGCACCGTAACGGACCACCCTTACGGCTGGAAGGGTTATGTAGAGGTCTCCTGTCCCGGTCTTCGTTTCACCCTCCACTACGACAACATACCTGACGGGAGGGACCCCCTCGTGCTTGGGATAGAAGGGGTTGAGGCGAAGAGGGTCTCCTTAAAAGCAGGGGAAGACTACGAGGTCCACTTTGCGGGAGAGGTCCTCGAAGGTTGGAGGACGGAGGAGGAGTGGGTTCTCGGTGAAGGCTTCAAGCTGAAAGGATACGAATATTTCGTGAACGGCGGGGTAGCTTGTTACGAAGAAGAGGAGGCTTACGTTGTTACTTTGGCTTATAGAGGTAAGAAGATCACGCTACTTGACTACTTCCACGAAGAGACTGACTGCGGTAGCGACTGAGGTGTTCCCATGGTGAGGAAGGCGAAAGTAAAGGACGCCCACGAGATATTCAGCCTCGTGAACTCTCTGGCTTCGAAGGGCATACTCCTTCCGAGGAGCTTAAGCTCGATATACGACCACATAAGGGATTTTTGGGTCTACGAGGAGGAGGGTGAGATATTGGGGTGCGCAGCCCTTCAGGTTGTATGGGAGGACCTCGCCGAGATAAGGAGCCTCGCTGTGAGAGAGGAGAGGAGGGGTGAGGGTATAGGGAAGGCTCTGGTCCTTGCATGCCTGAAGGAGGCTAAGGAACTCGGCATCAGCAAGGTCTTTTCCCTCACCTACGCCAAGGACTTCTTCTTCAGGTTCGGCTTCAAAGAGGTGGAAAAGACAGAACTTCCCCAGAAGATATGGTCCGACTGTGTCAACTGTCCCAAGTTCCCAGCTTGCGACGAGACAGCCGTCATCGTGGACGTGAGGAGCTTGCAAATAGAGGTTCTCGAAGAAGCCTTGAAGGAAAAAATATGAGGAGCTTCAGAGACTTCATGGCGGAAAAGGTAAGAGAATACTATACCTCGGAGGGTGAGAAGATAGGACCAAGAGGAGACTTTTTCACAGCACCAGAACTCGACAGGTCCTTCGGAAGGGCTGTTGCCGAATTCCTGCACCCGTTCCTCAGGTGCTTTGAAGAGCCTTCCCTCCTCGAACTCGGAGCGGGAAGGGGGCTTATGGCTTTCGATATACTGAGCTACTTCAGGGAAAAGGATCCGGAGCTTTTTGGGAAGCTCACCTACTACATATACGAGGTCAGCCCCCACCTCAGGAGGGTTCAGGAGAAGGTCTTAAAAGGTATGCCGATCGTTTGGGTTGACGACCTCGTTCCCGTCGAGGGTGTTGTCCTCTCCAACGAGTTCTTCGACACACTTCCCGTCCACGTGGTCAGGAAGGGAAGGGAACTCTTTATAAGCGGTTCGGGGGAGGAGGCGTGGCTGGAGCTTAGGAACCCGAAGGTCGAGGATTTCCTAAGGAGAATGGGATACGAGGACCTCGACCAGAGGGTAGAGGTCTGTCTCGACTGCATAGATATGCTGAGGAGAGTTTCCGAAGCCCTGAGGAGAGGATACCACCTCCTCATAGACTACGGCTACACCTCCGATGAGATAAGGAGGTTCCCCGAAGGGACGGTGGTCGGCTATAAAAAACACAGGGTTGTGAACGATATATATTCGGGCGAAATGGATCTCTCGGCTCACGTTAACTTCTCAGCTCTCATCGAATACGGAAAGGACTTCGGACTTGAGACTGTATTTCTCCAGAGCCAGAGGGAGTTTCTCATGAGCGTTCCCGGCTTCGTTGAGGAGCTTCAGAGGCTCAGCTTCGAGGAGACACCGGAAGCTGTTGAGAGGCTTTCGAGGATGAAGACGCTCCTCGTCAGCATGGGGGAGAGGTTTAAGGTCCTCTTCCAGTCCAAGGGGTTGTAAAATAATAGGGCGGAGGAAGGCGATGGAGGACATAGTTGTGAGCGGTTACCTCGTGAAGGGAGACAGATACTACACCAAGGACCACGAGTGGGCGCTTATAAAAAACGGGAAGGTAACGGTCGGCATCACCGACTACGCTCAAAAGATGCTGGGAGACATAGTCTTCGTGGACCTACCAGAGAAGGAGCAGGAGGTGGAAGCGGGTGAGACACTCGCCAACATAGAGTCCGTAAAGAACGTGGCACCCGTATACAGTCCCGTGTCCGGGACGGTCCTCGAGACCAATCAGGAGCTTGCGGACGAACCCGGACTCATCAACGAAGATCCCTACGAGGGGGGATGGATAGCTGTGATCGAGATGAAGGACCCCGACGACATAGGTGACCTAATGACCCCGGAGGAGTACGCGGACCTCCTCAGGGAGATAGCAAAAGAGGAGGAGGGTAAGGAAGAGGAGGAGATAACTCCCCTCGGCATAGAGGAGTCGATAGATTCGATACCGGAAGAAGACCTCGGCTACGAAGAGGAGAGGTAATGCACGTCCCCCATTCGGAGGAGGAGACGAAGGAGATACTTAAAAGGCTCGGTCTCAGCTCCCTCGAGGACCTCTTCTCCCACATAGATCCCGAACTTTTAAAACCCCCTTCCGGTCTTCCGGATCCTATGTCCGAGGAGGAGCTGAGGGGGTTCTTTAAAGATTTGGGGAAGGAAAACAAACCTCTTGTTTGCTTTGCCGGAGCCGGTAGCTACGACAGGATAATACCCTCAGCGGTTTGGCAGATACTAAAAAGGGGGGAGTTCCTCACCGCATACACACCTTACCAAGCTGAAGCCTCACAAGGGACACTTCAAGCTATCTTCGAATACCAGACCCTCATATGCAACCTCACGGGTATGGAGGTGGCGAACGCCTCCATGTACGACGGTGCTTCAGCCCTCGCGGAAGCTGTCCTCATGTCAAAGTCGATCAAAGGGAAGGGGAAGACGGTCCTTCTCTCCCTCGGTGTCCACCCCCTCTACAGGGAGACCGTAAAGACGTATCTTCTCGGTCACCAAGACGAGGTTGCGGAAGTTCCATTAACTGAGGAGGGGACCACCGACCTTGAGTTCCTCGAAGAAAAGTTAAGGACAGGTGAAGTCTCGGTCTTTGCCGTCCAGTATCCCAACTTCTTCGGCTTTATAGAACCTCTAAAGGAGATAGGGGAGCTTCTCAAGACATACGAGACTCCCTTCGTAGTAGTGGCTGACCCTGTAGCCCTCGCCCTTTTAAAGCCTCCGGGAGAGTTCGGTGCTGACGTTGTTGTAGGTGAGGGACAGCAACTCGGAGTTCCCATGAACTTCGGGGGACCTTACGTTGGCTTCTTCGCAACGAGGGAAGCTTACGTGAGGAAAATGCCGGGAAGACTCGTCGGTCTCGCAGAGGACGTAAAGGGGAGGAGAGCCTTCACCTTGGTTCTCCAAACGAGGGAGCAGCACATAAGAAGAGAGAGGGCGACCTCTAACATATGCACGAACCAAAACCTCATAGCTCTTGCTAACCTGATATACCTCTCCCTCCTCGGGAAGGAAGGTCTAAAAGAGGTAGCCCTCCAAAGCCTCTCGAAAGCTTTGTATCTAAAAGAAAAGCTCCTTGATCTTGGCTTCGAAGTCACCTTCAAGGGTAAGCACCTGTGGGAGTTCCCAGTGAAACTGAAAGGGGCAAAGGATCTTTGGAGAAAACTCTTGGAGAGAGGTTTCCTCTTCGGTGTGCCTCTTGAGAGGTTCTACAAAGACATGGAGGACACACTCCTTATCGCTATCACAGAAAAGAGGACAAAAGAGGAGATGGACTCCCTCGTCTCCGCTATCGGAGAACTTCTCTGAGGATATCAAGACACTCCTCAACGTGTTCCTTCTCAACTATAAGAGGAGGGAGGAACCTGAGAACGGTCCCTGCTGTGCAGTTTATGATGAGACCCCTCTCGAGAGCTTTGAGGACTATATCTTTGCAGTCCCTCTTTATGTCGAGACCGAACATAAGCCCCCTTCCGCGGACCTCACCCGCTCCGAGTTCTTCCAATCCCCTCTTGAAGAACTCACCGACTTCCCTTACCTTCGGAAGTAAACCTTTTACCTTTCTCACGACTACGAGTCCTGCCCTGCAGGCGAGTGGGTTTCCACCGAAGGTGGAGCCGTGAGAACCCGGTGTGAAGGACCTTGCCACCTCTTCTCTTGCGAGGACAGCACCTATCGGGACACCGCCCCCGAGACCCTTTGCGAGCGTTATTATGTCAGGCTCTATACCGTAGTTCTGGTATCCGTAAAAAGCTCCGGTCCTCCCTATGCCCGTTTGGACCTCGTCGACGATAAGGAGGAGTCCCTCCTCCCTGCAGAGCTTCTGAACCTCCTTTAAAAATTCGGGTTCACACTCGTTCACCCCTCCCTCTCCTTGAATGACCTCAAGCATCACACCCGCAGTTTCTTTGCTGATCAGCCTCTTGACCGAGT
>WFYM01000114.1 GCA_015490115.1 Aquificaceae bacterium | reverse complement strand
ATACGTAGCCGCGTCTATAAAAGACGTCAGGGACGTTAGGATAGGGGACACAATAACCTCGGCGGAAAGACCCGTAAAAGTCCCGGTCCCCGGCTTCAGACCTCCGAAGCCCATGGTCTTTGCAGGTTTTTATCCTACCGAAGAAACGACTTACGAGGACCTGAGGGATGCCCTCGAAAAGTATGCCATAAACGACTCAGCCATTGTTTTCGAACCCGAAAGCTCCCCCGCCCTCGGCATGGGCTTTAGGGTAGGTTTCCTCGGTCTTCTCCACATGGAGATAGTTCAAGAGAGGCTCGAGAGGGAATACGGGGTAAAGATAATAACGACAGCTCCGAATGTTATATACAGGGTGAGGAGGAGGCACACGGGCGAGGTCTTCGAGGTTAGGAACCCCTCCGAGTTTCCCGACAACATGGGCATAGTCGAGGCTGTTGAGGAGCCTTTCGTCCTCGTCACGATCATAACCCCTGCGGAGTTCGTGGGCGGGATAATACAGCTCTGTCAAGAAAAAAGGGGGATCCAAAAGAAGTTCTCTTACATGGACGAAAAGACCGCGATCCTCGAATACGAGATGCCCCTTTCCGAGATAATAACCGACTTCCACGACAGGATAAAGTCCATATCGAGAGGATACGCATCCTACGACTACGAGGTGATAGGCTACAGACCCTCCGACCTTGTGAAGCTCCGTGTCCTCATAAACAGACAGCCCGTTGACGCCCTCTCTTTCATAACCCACAGGGAGAAAGCCTACAAGAGGGCGAGGGCTGTCGCGGAGAAGCTAAAAGAAACCATACCCCGCCAGCTCTTCGAGGTCCACATACAGGTCGCCGTAGGGGGTAAGGTGATAGCCTCGGAGAGGATAAAGCCCCTAAGGGCAAACGTAACAGCCAAGTGCTACGGGGGGGACGTCACGAGGAAGAAGAAGCTCCTCGAAAAGCAGAAGGAGGGGAAGAAGAGGATGAAGATGTTTGGGAAGGTCCAGCTACCGCAGGAAGCCTTTTTAAGCGTTCTTAAGGTAGAATAGGAGCATTATGAAGGACAGGTATATAAACTTCCTCATCGTAGGCTACGGGGGGAAGAAGGCGAGGACCTTCAAGGTAAGTAAGCGACTCCTGAAGGTCGTCCTCGTAGGGTCAACGGTAGCTCTTTTCGGTCTCCTCACTTTCTCCGTTCTCGCCTTTCAGGAGAACTTAAGGCTGAGATCCGAGGTGGCAAGGCTAAAAGAGGAAAAAGACGATCTTCTCGCCCTCCTCGCTGAGGAGAGGAAAAGGAACGAGTATCTGGAGAGGTTCAGGTATAAGGTAGAGGAGCTTGAAGGGAAGCTCGTCACCATAGAGAAGTTCTTAAGGAAAAAGGGCATAAGGAGGATCCCGAGCGGTGTCGGGGGTGCGAGGGCAAAGGTTGACCTCTTCGACATAGAATACATTAGCTTCCTCCAGAAGGAAGCTGACAGGTTCTACAAGTATCTTACGAGGATACCCATAGGACCGCCCGTATGGGGCAGGATCACCTCCCACTACGGCTACAGGGTAGACCCCTTCACGGGAACCTACGAGTTCCATCAGGGGGTCGACATAAAGGCGAGGTGGGGAACGCCCGTGAGGGCTACAGCGGAAGGGAAGGTGATCTTTGCGGGAAGGAAGCCCGGCTACGGGAAGGTGGTGATAATCAGGCACGCCTTCGGCTTTACAACACTTTACGGTCACCTCTCTAAGATAAAGGTGAGAGCTGGAAGGTGGGTAAAATCGGGCGACATAATAGGTTACGTAGGCTCCTCGGGAAGGTCCACGGGTCCCCACGTCCACTACGAGATCTGGAGGTATTCGAGGAAGGTTAACCCTTTAAAATATATGTATGTGAGGTGGTGACATGTTCGGAGGGAAGCGTGACTTTAAGCATTCGGAACCTTCTGATGTGAACACCCTCATAGGTGAGGGGTGTGTGTTCGAGGGGAACTTGAACCTCTCCACTGCAACACGCATAGACGGGAAGGTGAAGGGGAACATAAGGAGTGAGGAGATGCTGATAATAGGCGAGACGGGTAGCGTCGAGGGAGACATCACCTGCTCCGAGGTCCTCATATACGGGACGGTCATAGGGAACATAGAGGCGAGGAGGGTGGAGGTAAAGAAGGGGGCGTATTTGAACGGTGACGTGAAGGTGGACGTCTTCGTAGTTGAGGAAGGAGCCACCTACAACGGAAGGTGTTCCATGGGAGAGTCCCACATGCACGAGCCTTCACCCGTCGAGGTTAAAGAGTGACTCCTTAGCTCTTACGAGGTTCGTGATCGTCTCGTTGACGGGGGTGGGGACACCCAATCTTTTCCCAAGCTCGACTATGGCTCCGTTCAGAGCGTCTATCTCGGTCCTTCCCTTCTTTATGTCCTCGAGCATGGATGGGTAGTGGGAAGCTGTAGGCGGTATCATCTTACCGTAGAAGACCCTCTTGAACTCCTCCGCACTCTCCCAAAAGGT
>WFYM01000113.1 GCA_015490115.1 Aquificaceae bacterium | reverse complement strand
TCACGAACCTAAAGACCCAGAACATAGGCATCCTGATCACGGACCACAACGTCAGGGAGACCATATCCATGGTGGACAGGGTCTACATAATCTCCGAGGGAAGGATAATAGCGGAGGGGGACCCAAAGAGCGTAGTCGAAAAAAGGGAGGTTAGGGAAACTTACCTCGGTGAGGACTTTAGGCTCTGATCGTCAAAACCATACCTCCCCTCCTCCCTCCAGCCCCCGTAGTAATACCGAGCCTTCCCCCTTCCCAATATTTTTTCCGCATACCTCATCCCGAACTCCGGGTCGAAGGGCATCATGTCCGAGCCGAATATCATGTCGACGCCGAGGCTGTCGAGCATACCTATAGGGTTTATCCTCTTTGCCCTCTCCTCACCGAGGGCTTTCATGTAAGTTTCCATGAAATAGGGGTTGAAGTTGGGCTGGGCGCAGATCAAAAGCCCGAGCTTTTTTACCCTCCTTGCCTGCTCTTCCGTTATCAGCTCCGCATGCTCTATCCTGTGATACTTGAGCCTCGGTCCCACCTCCTCGAAAGCCCTTATACACTCCTCTATCGCACCGTCGCCTATAGCGTGGAGGGAGACCCTGAGGTTTTCCTTTTCAAGCTCCACCACTATCTTCGCTATATCCTCCCAGCTCTTCAATAGGACCCCCCTCCAGCCCTCCCTGTCCGCGTAAGGCTCTTTAAGGTATGCCGTCCTCGCACCTACCGACCCGTCCACGTAAACCTTCACCCAGCCGAGGGCAAGACCGGACTTTTCCGTGAGCCTTAGGACCTCCTTATACCCTTCGTAGTAGGGCATGAGGACCACGCGGACTGGAAGTTCCTTCTCCATCTCCGCGTATAGGCGTGCAACTTCGGGGTCTACGAAGTCGTGGACTTCAACTATTCCCATACTTTTGGCTTCTTCGAGTCCTCTCATGAGACAGCTCCTTAGCCTCTCCCCTTTTGGCTTTAGTTTCCGAGCAGCCTCCCACAGAGCTTCCTCGAAGAGCAGACCCCTTTCCGGGTCGAACTTTTCGGACTCCTCTACACCGAGAAGTTCTATGGCTTTCGAGTTTGCAACGCCGACGTGTCCGTCAACCCTAATGAGGAGGAGGGGGTATTCGATGTGGTCCAAATGCTTCCTTTCGAGGAAGACACCGAGCCTCCTCTCGTCCCATCCCCAAGCGACGAGGGATCCCCCTTCGAAGCTCTCCAAAGCCCTCAAAAGCTCGGGGAGGCTTCCGAAACCTTCCAAAGGGATCTCCTTCAGGGCGAAAAGCTCCATATGTGTGTGGGCGTCGACGAACCTCATAGTTTAAAATTTTGGTAATGAAGATAGACTGCAAGCTCTACAGGAAGGTAACCCACGGTGAACCTTTAACGGAAGAGGACTACAGGGAGCTTGGGGAGATAGTGAAGGAGGTCCTCTCCTTCATGGCGAGCGAGAAGATAATCCCCTCTCCCCAAAACTACGACAGGTGGTTCAGGATATTCTGCTACGTCAGGGAGAAGGGTCTGAACCTTTCGAAAGCGGAACTTATAGACCTCTACCTCGATACCTTTCAGGTAAAAGAGGAAAGGTCCGCGGGCTTCATAGACAGGCTCGCGGAAGATCTTTACGAGGAGGTCCAGAAGGTAATAAGGGCTGTTGCCGAACACAACGAGGGGATATCGAGGGGTAGCTTGAGGATAGAGAGGATGGCTTCCGAGGTGAGCAACGAGAGCCTCCAGAGGATACTCGAAGGCATAATGCAGGAGGTGAAGGGACTCAGGAACATAAACAGAAAGTTCATGAGGAGACTCGACCAGCAGAGGAAGGAGATAAAGAGACTAAGGGACGAGCTGAGGAGGGTGAGGGAGGAGGCGAACGTGGACCCCCTTACGGGACTCAGGAACAGGAGGTCCTTCGAGAGGACCCTTCAGGAGTTCTTCAGGGACTTCAAGAGATACCGCTACCCCTTCTCACTCATAATGCTCGACCTCGACGGCTTCAAGAACATAAACGACACTTACGGACACCTCGTAGGGGACAAGGTCCTCAAGGAGGTGGGAAATATACTGAAGAGCTACCTGAGGGCGAAGGACGTCCCGGCAAGGACGGGAGGTGAGGAGTTTGCTGTCCTCCTCCCCGGTATAAGGAAAGAGGACGCCCTCAAAGTAGCTGAGAGGCTAAGGAGGGTAATAGAGAACCACTTCATAGACGCTGAAGGTAAGAAGGTAAACGTGACGGCGAGCTTCGGCGTCGTCGAAGCTGAAGATAAGTTCGGCAGTCCGGAAGACATGCTAAAAGAGGCGGACAGGAAGCTCTACGAAGCCAAGAGGAAAGGAAAGAACAGGGTGGAGGGTTAAAGATACTTCCTCAGGAACATGCCCGTGTAAGACTTCGGATTTTTAGCTATCTCTTCGGGTGGACCGACCGCCACCACCTCACCTCCCCTCTCCCCCCCTTCAGGACCAAGGTCTATCACCCAGTCCGCACACTTTATAACGTCCAGGTTATGCTCTATGACGACAACCGTGTTTCCCCTGTCGACGAGCCTCTGAAGGACGTCTATGAGCTTTTTGATGTCGTCCATGTGAAGCCCCGTCGTAGGCTCGTCGAGAAGGTAGAGGGTCCTCCCCCTCTCCTTCTTGGCGAGTTCCCTCGCGAGCTTTATCCTTTGAGCCTCACCCCCCGAAAGTGTAGGAGCAGGCTGTCCGAGCTTTATGTAGCCGAGACCGACGTCCTTTAATATCTGGAGCTTCCTCCTAATGGGAGTTATGTTCTCGAAGAAGTCGTAAGCTTCGTCGACGGTCATGTCGAGGACCTCGGCTATGTTCTTCCCCTTGTAGAGTATGTCGAGGGTCTCCCTGTTATACCTCGTCCCCTTACAGACGTCGCAGGTAACGTAGACGGGAGGCAGGAAGTGCATCTCAACCTTTATGACACCCTCACCCTGACAAGCCTCGCACCTTCCCCCCTTAACGTTGAAGGAGAACCTGCCCGGCTTGTAGCCCCTCGCCCTCGCCTCGGGAGTGCTTGCGAAGAGGTCCCTTATGTGGTCGAAGACCTTCGTATAAGTTGCCGGGTTGCTCCTCGGAGTCCTACCTATAGGAGACTGGTCCACGTTTATGACTCTCTCAAAGTTCTCGAGACCCTCTATCCTGTCCACCTCACCTACCTGCTCCTTAGATCCGTAAAGCTTTACCTTCGCATACTTGTAGAGGACGTCGTATATCAGGGTCGACTTCCCGCTCCCCGAGACCCCCGTTATGCAGACGAAGAGACCGACGGGTATCTCAACGGTTACGTTCTTTAAGTTATGCTCCCTCGCCCCGACTATCCTTATAAACTTCCCCTTCGGCTCCCTCCTCCTCTCAGGGACGGGTATGCCCTTCCTCCCCGAAAGGTAAGCTCCGGTAAGAGACCTTTCGTTTTGCTTTATCTCCTCAACGGTCCCGACAGCCACCACCTCACCCCCCTCCTTCCCGGAGCCGGGACCGAGGTCTATCACCCAGTCAGCGGATTCTATGGTCTCGGGGTCGTGTTCGACGACTATGACCGTGTTCCCGAGGTCCCTCAGCTCTTTTAATGTCTTTATGAGCCTGTGGGTGTCCCTCGGGTGGAGTCCTATGGAGGGTTCGTCGAGGACGTAGAGGACCCCAGTTAGCTTCGAACCCACCTGAGTTGCGAGCCTTATCCTCTGCATCTCACCGCCCGAGAGGGTAGTCGCGCTCCTCGAGAGGGATATGTAGTCGAGACCGACGTCAACGAGGAAGCCGAGCCTCTCCGAGATCTCCTTTATCAGCCTCTCCCCTATCAGAAGCTCCCTCTTCGTTAGCTTGTTCGGAAGCTCATCGAACCACTCCTTCGCTCTCCCTACGGGCATTTGGACAACGTCCCATATACTCTTCCCGTCTATGAGGACCGCGAGGGCTTCGTCCCTCAGCCTAGAACCCTTACAAGAGGGACACGGCTTCTCGACTACATACTCCTCTATCTCCTCCCTCACCCTCTCCGACTCTTCTTCCAAGAACCTCCTCTCTAAGTGCCTGACTATTCCCTCGAACTCGAACCCCTCCTTAGTCCCGTAGAGGAGTATCCTCCTTACCTTCTCGGGGAGGTCTTTGAACCTCGTCTTAGGATCGTAGCCGAGCTTCTTGAGGACGTTCGCTATGGGAAACTTGAGGTAGTTGAAGAGGTAGCTCTCAGCTATTTTGAAGGCGTAAACAGCCGGCTCTTCTTCGTCTATGAGGAGTCCCGTGTCTATCTCCCACTTGACACCGAGTCCCTTGCATGAGGGGCAAGCACCGTAAGGTGAGTTGAAGGAAAAGAGCCTCGGTGAGAGTTCCGGGATCGAGAAGCCGTGTTCCGGACAGACGAGGTTCTCGCAGAAAAGCTCCTCCTCTCCGGTTTCCACGTCCTCTATCTTCACGAGACCCTTAGCCAGCTCGAGGGACTTCTCCAGATCGGTGAGGAGCCTCGGTCTTTCCTCCTCCTCTAAGGTGAACCTGTCGACGACAACGTCTATGGAGTGCTTCTTGTTCTTTTCTAAGGGAGGGACCTCTATTACCCTCCTCAGCTCCCCGTCCACTTTTACCCTCGTGTAGCCCATCCTGTCTATATCCCTCATGAGTTCCCTGAACTCCCCCTTCCTTCCCCTAACAACGGGAGCGAGGACCATTATCCTCCTTCCCTTATACTTTTCGAATATCCTCTCCAATATCTCGTGGGCTGATAGACCCTCTAAGACCCTACCGCAGGTGGGACAGTAAGGTTTCCCTATGTTCGCCCAGAGGACCCTGAGGTAGTCGTAGATCTCCGTCACGGTCCCCACCGTGGACCTTGGGTTTTTCGAAGCTGTCTTTTGGTCTATGGCTATCGCAGGTGAGAGACCCTCTATCGAGTCCACGTCGGGCTTCTCCATAACACCGAGGAACTGCCTCGCATAAGAGGAGAGGGACTCAACATACCTCCTCTGCCCCTCAGCGTATATGGTGTCGAAGGCGAGGGAGGACTTCCCCGAACCTGAAGGTCCCGTTATGACGACGAGCTTGTTCTTGGGTATCTCGAGGTCTATGTTTTTCAAATTGTGCTGGCGCGCACCCCTTATTATTATCCTGTCCATACTTATCTAATTTAGCAGGGAGTAGACTGCTACCCTGTTCTTCCCCTCCCTCTTCGCCCGGTACATAGCTTTGTCAGCCCTGTATATTAGCGTGTCGAGGGAGCAGTCCTCAGGCTCGCAGGAGGCGACCCCGGCACTTACCGTTATCCTCATCTCCTCTGTTCCGAACCTGAAGGTGACCTCCTCCATCACCTTCCTTATCCTCTCAGCTACGAGGACAGCCTCCCTGTAGGTTGTGTTGGGAAGGAGGACCAAAAACTCCTCTCCTCCGTATCTCACGGGTATGTCGGTGCTTCTTATTCTTGACCTCAGTATCTTCGCGAACTTGACAAGGACCTTGTCCCCCTCTTGGTGTCCGTATGTGTCGTTCACCCTCTTGAAGTCGTCGAGGTCGAACATAATAACGGAAACGGGATACCTGTAGCGCTTCGCCCTTTCTATCTCCCTCTTCCCCTCCTCTTCGAGGAAGTATCTGTTGTAGAGGTTTGTGAGGTGGTCCCTCACAGCCCTCTCGAAGAGCTTTTTTATCTTTATCTCCTCCTTTATTATGAAGGAGAAGATGAAGGCGAGGCTCTTCAGGATCTTCCCGTCCTCCTCCGTGAAGGGTTTCCCCTCACTTATCCTGCCTATCGAGAGGCAACCTATGAAGCCGTCCGCCTCCATCGTGGTGACCACGAGGCTCTTTAGCCCCGCCCTCTTCCAAGCTTCGACCGCATACTTGTAGTTCTGGTAGTCGTTCACTATGACGTATCCTTTCCCTTTTAAGGCTTCACTGGCGGCGCTCCCGCCTATCGGAACTTTGAACCTCTCCGGGTCGTAGTCCTCTATGAGTTCCCTCAGCTTAGAGGAGACCTTGGTGTAGAGTATGTATCCTCCTGCGGTTTCGCCTATAGCTGATGCGTCCGCTTCAAAGAGGTCCGCTACCCTATCGAGGACGCTCCTCCAGTTGTCCTTTTCATACTCCTTGTTGGCGACGCTCTCTATGACCTCGAGGAGCTTCCTTATCTTCTCTTCACACTCCACTACCTCACCTCCGAGTCTATCAGAACCTTCACACCCTTTTGACCCGCCCTAACCTGAATAATGCCAACAAGATCACCGGGCTGGGATTCCGCTCCGGGATTTTTGCTTATCCTCGCGGTCAGTATCATATCTCCCTCTATCATCCTGTCCTCCCTTATCTTGTGCCTCCCCGTTATCTTAAATTTATACGGGAACTTGGGGTTCTTCACCCTGAGAACTGCGACGGGCATAGGATCGTCGAGGCTCCTGAGGGATATTATCAGGAAGTAGTCATCTTTCGGTATACGGGACCTCAGCCCTTCGGCAACATCTACAACACCCTTTACGAACTGGTATCTATACTTTTCGAGCTTCTTCTTGCCTTCCTCTCCCCTGTATTCCTTCGGAAGCTCCTGACAGGAGAGGAGGGCAAGAATCCCCGCAAGGACAAGGAACAGCCTCAAAACCTCGCCTCCTTCACGTTCTTCTTCTTCCAGTAGCCCAGAGATGTGTTGAACTCGTAGAGGGCTTTTTGAAGCTCAATAAGCTCCGATATCCCCTTCATGGCGAGGTCTATGAGGTTCGCAAGGTCTTCCTTCGAGAAGGTGAACTCCTCACCCATAGCTTGGACCTCCGCCAGCTTCCCTGAACCCGTCCCTACCACGTTCATGTCAACCTGAGCTATCGAGTCCTCCTCGAAGTTGAGGTCGAGCATAGGCTTCCCGTTCACTATACCCACGCTGACAGCGGCGAGGAAGTCCTTTACGGGAACCGTCGAGATCAGACCCTCCTCGTAGAGCTTTATGAGGGCGTCCGTCACCGCTACGAAGGCTCCCGTTATGGAGGCTGTCCTCGTCCCCCCGTCCGCCTGTATAACGTCGCAGTCCACCCATATGGTCCTCTCCCCTATCTTCGAGAGGTCTACAACAGTCCTTATAGCCCTCCCTATCATCCTCTGGATCTCGTGGGTCCTCCCGCTTATCCTCCCCTGAACAGACTCCCTCACGTTCCTCGTCTGGGTAGCCCTCGGCAACATAGAATACTCGGCTGTTATCCAGCCCATACCCTTTCCCTTCTGGAAGGGAGGGACAGTGTCCGTGACCGAAGCTGTGCATATCACCTTCGTGTTCCCGAACTCTATGAGGCAGGAACCTTCAGGGTAGGCGAGGTAGTCCCTTATTATCCTTACGGGTCTCAGCTCGTCCTCGCTCCTTCCGTCCTTTCGCATGGGAAAACTATTTTAAAGGAATCTTGTCCATGTAGCTCTCGACCCTGTTCTTTCCCCTCCTCTTCGCTGTATAGAGAGCCTTGTCAGCCTTCAAGATCAGCCTGAGAGGGTCGTCCCCGTCCTTTAACTCCGCAACACCGAAGCTCGCGGTGATCCTTACCTTATTCCCCATACCGAGAGCTTCGAGCTTCTTCCTTAGCTTTTCCGCAACAGCCCTCGCTTCCTCACCGTCCGTTCCCGGAAGGAGAACCACAAACTCCTCCCCTCCCCATCTTCCCACAACGTCCGTCTTCCTGAGATTCTCCTTCACGACTTCGGCGACCCTCCTCAAGACCTTGTCACCGAATAGGTGTCCGTAGGTGTCGTTTATCTCCTTGAAGTTGTCAAGGTCGAACATTACGAGGGAGAGCTTGCTCCCGTATCTTTTAACCCTCTCGATCTCCCTCGCCATCACCTCCTCAAAGGCTGCCCTGCTGAGGACGCCGGTTAAGCTGTCCACCTTAGCGAGGCTCTCCCAAACGCCCCTGTATCTTTCCGACATCCAAGCGTAGAAGTAGAATATGACGGCGACGACAGCGTAGCTGAGATACGCGTTTAAGAGATCCTTGTCCACACCCACACCCCTCGCGAAGAGAAGTCCGCCGTGGACGAGCAAAAACCCCACCGACCAGTAAAGTCCCCTCCTCCCCTTTATGAAGAAGGCAAGAGCCGGGATCACGTTCACCCATATGAGGCTCGACCTGTCCTCCGGAAGCTCGTCGAAGACAGCTGTCAGGAATATGGAGCTGAGGAGAACCAAAGAAAAGGTAGCCATAGCTTCGGGATTCCTGAATCTCCTCGCTATAAAAGGGTTCAAAAACAGGACGACTCCCGTGAGAACTTCGAGGACAGCCATAAAGAGGTCTCCCTCTGTAAAGTCTATGTATGCGTATAGAAAGGAGGCAGCTGACCCTATAAGGGACAAGGAGGCGAGGAGGCTTATCCTCAAAAAGGAGGTCCTGTAAAGCAGAGGGTTCGGATGCTTTTCGGAGGGCGGTATCAGACTGTCAATGAAGTTTACAACCCTCTCCCTCAGACCCATCCGGTTATATCAGTTTAAATTATTTATGATGGGTAAGAAAAAGGAAGAAGTCCTCGAGGAGGAGATAAGGGAGATCGGAAGGAGCTTCTCGAAGCTCCTCGAAGTCTTCCTGCCACCTAAGGAGGTGAGGGAGGAGGTGATGAGGAATATATACACCATAGAGCTTTCCCTCCTCAGGATATTCAAGACCCTCATAGACTACCAAGTTGAGAAGCTCGAGGAAAAGGCGGAACCAAAAAAGAAAGCCAAAAAGATCGAGGTCGAATAACTCAAAACCTTCCCTTTATCTCAAAACCGCAGGATTTACACCTGTTCCCCTCCATATCCAACCTCGTTATAGTGTATCCCCTCCTTCCTATGACCACGTTACCGCACTTTGGACAGTAGGTGCTTTCATACTCGTTGCCGAAGAGGTTCCCCACGTAGACGTATTCGAGACCCTCCTCCTTCCCTATCCTGTAAGCTTTTTCTAAGTCTTCGACGGGTGTAGGGGGAAGGTCGGTAGCCTTGTAGTGGGGGAAGAACCTCGACAGGTGCCAAGGGACCCAAGGGGCTAACCTCTCCCTTATCCACCTCGCTATGCCCCTTATCTGGTCCTCGGTGAGATACTCTGGGACTATCAATGTAGTCAGCTCAACCCACTTCCCCCTCGAGAAGACGAACTCTATGGTCTCGAGGACGGGCTGGAGCCTCCCCTTCGAATACTTCCTGTAGGCTTCGTCCGAGAAGAACTTGAGATCTATGCTGTAGGCGTCCATGAATTTGTCTATCTCTTCGAGG
>WFYM01000112.1 GCA_015490115.1 Aquificaceae bacterium | reverse complement strand
TTGGAGCGTATAAATATTAAAAAACAGGAGATAGAGGATAAAGTAAAAACAATAGAAAAGAAAATAAAAGCACTTGAAGAAACAAAAAAGATAATAAATAGGCTTATGAGTGAAGGGACTTCTATTTATTTTAATCCCGCGGAGATAGATACAATAATTCGAAATTTCCAAATCGAGCTTATAACATTGAAGACACAGCTCAAAACCCTTAAAGGTTTTGACATAAGTGTGGAACCTGTTATTCCTGAAAGACCCGAAAAACCACAAAAAAAACTTATACTTTCGGTCTCTTTAGTCTCCTCCTTCCTCCTCGGTATATTCCTCGCCCTCTTCGTTGACTGGCTCGAAGAAGCGAGGAGAAGACATCAAGGAACGTGAAACTCCTTGCAGAGGAGCCTCTCGAGGAACTGGATGTCTTCTCTGTAAGTTACCTTCACGTTCCAGTAGGAGCCGAGGACAACACCGACTTTGTAGCCGTATCTCTCGAGGAGACTCGCATCGTCCGTCCCGTAAAAGCCCTCGTTCCTCGCCCTGAAGTGGCACTCTAAGAGGACCTTCCTCTTGAAGCCTTGGGGTGTTTGGGAGATCCAAACCTGAGACCTGTCCACCGTTCTGAGGACCGTCTCTCCCGAAACTTCTTTCAATGTGTCCCTCGATGGGACAGCTACCACCTTCCCGTCGAACTCTCCGAGGAGGGAGACCTGCCTGAACATCTCCTCGGTTGCGAGGGGTCTCGCGGAGTCGTGGATCACAACTACCTCTGCCTCCGTCTCCAGTATGCCTTGAAGGACCGAGTCCTGCCTTTCTTTACCTCCGGGGACCTTCTTCACACCTTCCGGGACGGGGACCCTCTCGAGGACGTCCTTTGGGAGGACGAGGATCACCTCCTCGAAGAGCTTGAGTGCTTTCTCGAGGGAATACATGTAGAGGGGCTTTCCGCATATTTCCATAAACTGCTTCCTGAAACCTATCCTTTTCCCTTCTCCCGCTGCGAGTATAACACAGGCTACCTCCTTCATGCCTCTTCTCTCAGCCTCTCTATATGGGAGAGGACCACCTCCTCCTTTACCTCGCTGTCCGAGACCACCTTGAGACCCTCTTTGCCTTCGAAGACGTAGCAGGCGAGCCTGAGGTCTTTTACGTCCGCTTCGAGGGCTTCCCTCGTTGTCCTCTCGAGGAACCTCTTTACAGACTCCGAATCTTCCGGGTCCACCTCCTGCTCTGAGACCTCTATGTCCTCCTCGGTGTAGTCTCCCTCCTTCGGTACGAAGACGGCGTAAATGGTAGTTTCCTCTCCGGGGAATTCCGGATCATCTATGGTCATCTTCAAAAGGTCTTCGACCCTCTTCCTCATCTCGTGCCTTATACTCATCGCTCCGCCTCCTCAGGTGAGGTCTATCATTACGGTCTTTATCTCTGTGAAGTCCTCGACCGCGAACCTCGGTCCCTCCCTTCCCACACCCGAGTATTTGAAACCGCCGTAGGGCTGGTGGTCAACCCTGAAGGTAGGTCCCTCGTTTATGAGGACACCTCCCACCTCAGCTCTTTTAATGAACTCCCAAGCGACCTTTATGTCCTTTGTGAAGACGCCGAGCTGAAGACCGTAGTCGGACCTGTTGACGAGTTCTATAGCCTCCTCCACCTCCTTGTAGGGGTCGACTACAACGACCGGGGCAAAAGCCTCCTCTTTGAAGAGCTTCGCCTCCGGCGGAACCAAGGAAACTACGGTGGGTTGGAAGAGGGCTGTCTTCTCCGCACAGGTGACACCCCCCACCTCAAGCCTCCCTCCCATTCCGACAGCCTCCTCTATCCACTCCCTTATCCTCACAGTTTCCTGCTGTGTTATCATGGGACCCACGTCCGTCTCCTCGTCCATCGGGTCTCCAACCTTGAGCCTGCTCACCCTCTCCTTCAGCTTCTCCAAGAAAACGTCGAACACCTCCTCGTGGACGAAGACCCTCTGGACGGATATGCAGACCTGACCCGCTATCGCGTATCCTCCGAGGACAGCCTTTTCAACAGCCCTGTCGACGTCCCCGTCCTTGTGAAGAACTATGGCGGAGTTGGAGCCGAGTTCGAGGACCACCTTCTTTATGCCAGCCTGCCTCGTTATTATCTCACCCACCTTCCTGCTTCCCGTGAAGGAGACTACCCTCACGTCGGGGTGGGTGGTCATAGCCTTTCCAACGTCCCCGTATCCGGGTATTACCGAGAGAGCCTTCGGTGGGATCCCGGCCTCGATCAGGACCTCTCCGAGCATGAGGGGTGTGAGGGGCGTCCTCTCGGAAGGCTTTAAGATCACCGCGTTTCCGCAGGCAAGAGCCGGAGCCACCTTGTGCATGGAGAGGTTTAAAGGGAAGTTGAAGGGTGTTATCGCTGAAACTATCCCTACGGGAACCCTTATGTAAAAGCCCACCTTTCCGACGCCGTTCGGGTGTGCGTCCGGGAGGAAGGTCTCTCCGTGGATCCTCTTCGCCTCCTCAGCGGAGAAGATTAAGGTCTGTATAGCCCTTGCGACTTCCACCCTCGCCTCCTTTATGGTCTTCCCGACTTCGAGGACGAGGGTCCTCGCGAACTCCTCGGACCTCTTTTTTAGGATCTCCGCAGCCCTCATGAGGATCTCGTATCTCTCGTAAGGTGTTAGGGAGGAGATCTCCTTGAAGCCTTCCTTTGCGAGTTCGACAGCCCTTGAGACGTCCTCCTCGGTCCCCTTCGGGACCCTCCCTACGACCTCACCCGTGTAAGGGTAAATTACCTCTATCTTTTCGTCCCTCTCCACCCACTCACCGCCGAGGAGCATCCTCTTCTCTATCATCCCTTCTTCTCCTCCTTCTTCTTCTCGTAGCCGGGCTGGAGGGCGACGACCGCCTCCTTCGAGAAGGTTATCCTCGTGTTTGCATCTACTTTCAAAGTTACCGTCTTTTCCCCTATTTCCACAACGGTTCCCCATATGCCTCCCGAGGTTATCACCCTGTCTCCCTTCTTGAGGCTCTCTATGAGCTTCCTGTGCCTCTCCCTCTCCTTCCTGTGGGGTCTTATGATCAGGAAGTAGAAGATGAGGAAGATACCTACGAGGAACAGGATCTGAAACAAGATGGCTCCCGCGGGGGATGGTCCTTCCCTGCTCTGGGCAAAAGCTATATCGAGCATCTCATTCCTCCTTCCAGTATTCCTCGAAGGCTATCCAAGTCCTCGGGATTACAAACTCAAGGTTATCCCAAGACTTCATATATTTTACACGCTTGCGGACAGCCCTGCTTACGGTCTCACCGAAGACTTCGAGGGCTTCCTCTTTGTAGTCTTCGGGGCTTCCGCAAAGGACAGCTTCCCCCGCCATGGCTCCCGTGAGGACAGCGTTCGCTATACCCGCCCCCGTTATCGGGTGGCAAAAGCCCCCCGCGTCCCCGACGAGGAGGACATTCCCCCTCACCGGGTCCTTTATCCCCTCCGCGGGTATCCAACCTCCCGTCCTCGAGAGGACCTTGTCCTCCACGATCCCTTCCGCTACCACCTCCTTTTTGAACCTTTCGAGGACCTCAAAAAGGCTAAAGCCGAACTCCGGATCTATACCTACCCCCACGTTAGCCGTATCCCCTTTAGGGAAAACCCAGCCGTAGCCTCCCGGTATGTATTCCCTGAAGTAGACAAGAAGGTCTGAGAGCTTCTCCCTGAGGGGCATGGATACCTGAGCGGTCGTTAGGAAGGTCCTCGTGTGGTCTCCCGTGAGCTTCGCCACCTTTGACCTCGGACCGTCCGCACCTACAATAAAATCAACTTCAACGGAGAACCTCTCCCCCGTGCCTAACCTCTCGAGCCAGACCTTACCGTCCTCGAAGCCGAGGAACTTAGTCCTCAGCATCAGCTTTGCCCCGTTTTTTACGGCGAGTTCGGATATCAGGGAGTCGAACCTATCCCTCCTCACCATGAAGCCGGGGGAGTCCATCCTCGTGGTCTCACCCCAAGGCGTCATGTGGACCATATCTTTTATCTTCTGGACCACCGTCTCCTTCGTGAAGAACTCGGGGAAGCTGTGGGAGAGTTGGAGGGGAACGAACTCGGCACACTGGACAGGGAAGCCGACCCTCTTTTTTGTGTCGACGAGGAGGACCTTAGCCCCTCCCTTTGAGAGGATGTAGGCTGCCGTTCCCCCAGCGGGACCGGCACCTACCACGAGGACGTCGAACTTCATCCTTTAGAATTTAGGCTGTTCTTCATGACCTTTCCCATCTTGAAGGTAGGGACGAACTTCTCCTTGACGAAGATCTCCGCACCCGTCCTCGGATCTTTGACGAAACGGGAGGGCTTCTTCTTAACCTTGAAGGTTCCGAGACCCCTTATCTCTATCTTCTCACCGCGGGTGAGGGCTTCAGCCATTGTGGAGAAGACGAGGTCAACGATAGCCCTCGCCTTCCTCTGGGTTATCCCTTTTCTTTTGGCTACCTCCTTCGTTATGTCCGACTTCCTCATCCTTCTCCTCCTCTATGTATATGGTCCTCACCCTCCTTCCCCCTCCTAAAGCTCTGAGCGTATTGTTTTTTCTATCATACACTATCTCCTCAGCCTCTATGAGGTTCCTGTCCTCTTCAACCCTCGCGTTTCCCCGAAGCAGGATGACCTCCGTCCTGAGGTCGTATTCCGCGTAAGAGGAGACAGCCTTCCTTCCGGGTTCCGTGTAGACCACGTTCCCCTCCGCGACGAGCTTTTTGGGCTTGCCCTCCTCGTCCACGAATATGGTGACCTTGTCAGCTCTCAGAACCGCCTTTCCCCTTACGAGCCTTACCTTCCCTTCGTATACGAGCTTGTCCTTTTGGAAGGTGAGCTTTTCAGCCTCCCCCGTTATCGGCTGTGAGAGGGCGAGTCCCACCAGAAGGAGCAGACTGTATATCATGCTTAGTCCTTACACGGGTTATTATAACCCTGAGAGGTCTGAGGTGTGCCACAAACCCGGCTCCTTTAGCGTAAAGGCCCCCTTTCACAAGCTCGACCCCTCCAGCCCCCCTCACCTTGCTCCTTATGAAGTCTACCTCCGCACTCTCAGACCTTACCGAAAGAGCTTCTCCCTTTATCTCAACCCCTCCCCTCAATATCGCCGTCCCCCTTATCCTGTCCACTAACACCTCCTCAGCCCTCACCGTATATTTCCC
>WFYM01000111.1 GCA_015490115.1 Aquificaceae bacterium | reverse complement strand
TTTCAACAGGGAAGAAGCCCCAGCGAAGAGAGTGGTGGAGTATGGTCTGGTCGCAATCCCTCCTCCTTTTTAGGGCATTTCAACCCTACCTTTTGAAGTCATTGAAAATCAAGCATTTCGGACTGAGAATTGTTCGCAATTAGACCCCTTGTCACGAAAATTAAGAATTATCAATGAATTCCAGCTTCTCTGCATGGCTCAAGGGTTTGACAACTTCCAACCCTATTCGGAAGCCAAGGAGCCAGCGGGCAAGTTTCACCCGCTTCGCTTCCCTCAAAGGATAGACGAATTCTGCTAAAATTTCAATATGATCTCGATCATGAAAATAGGATCTCACAGCAAAGTCAATAACTTAAGGGAACGTAGAATTCAAAATCTGTATGATAGGACAAAGGTGAGTGTGTCCACACCCTCTATGGATTCGGTGTCGATCCTCTTTAGCTTATACTCACCTCCTATACCCACGCCCTTTATCCTAATCTGAAATCCGCCGAAGGCTTGAAAGCCGGCACCTGTCTCGTCCGTAACTGTCCCTATCTGAAGACCTGTGGGTATGTCGTAGGCGTCTATACCGAACCTGCTGTAAGATATCCCGACACCTCCGTAAACTTCAAAGGTTGGAACCGGTGTGATCTTACCTTTGCCGTTCAGTTCGAGCGTTGTGTAGGTAAGGTCGAGCCTGCAAAGATCCCAGTCGGGACATACGAACTCCCCTATGCTCCTCCTCCCGAAACCCATCTCTACGGAGGGACCGACGGATATGAAGGGTAAGAGAGGATAGTCGCCGTCGAAGTATAAAGCTACAAAACCGTGGAGTGTAGTCTTTTCCTCTGTTCCCTTCCAGTCGACATTTGCGTTTCCTATCTTAATGCCCACCTCCCACCCGAACGAAAGAAAAGTTCCCGCAAGAACGAGAAGGAAAACCCTCCTTACCATGCCCACCTCCTTTTAAGGGTATACCCTCAAATACCTCCTCCCCTCCTTCCTGTATATGGCTTCCACACCGAAGCCCTCCCTCCTCAGAAGCTCGTATAGTTCCTTTGCCCTTTTCTCACCCCTCACGGCGAGGACAACACCGCACCTCGGGTCTATCTCGTCGGGGACGGGTATGAGGAGGGAACCGTGCATGCCCTTTAAGAACTTCTCAGCCTTTGTCCCTTCGGATATGGCGGTGAAGGTAATGAAGTGGTCCGGTTTTTTCGAGAAGGGGTTGAGCATGAGGAGAAAGAGCCTGAGGTGGAGCTTCACTCCGAGGGCATGGAACTTTATCCAGTAGAGGAGGGAAGGCTCAGAAGCGTGAGACCTCTTCTTCACGTAAGCGACCGTCTTTGATCCTTCCCTTTCAACGGAAAGGATCTCGTTCCCCGTCTGTCTTGCCCAGTTCCAGAGGTCCCTCTCAAAGCCCGGATCAGTCGAGATCACCTTGAGGACCTTCCCGTTTTCCATCTTTTTTACGGTCTCCGAGGTCATAACTATGGGCAGGGGACAGGAGAGTCCGGAAAGGTCAAGTTCTTTGTCAGCTTTTATGTCTTCCTTCACAACTCCCATGGCTTCACCTCAGCTTATATTAATAGCCCTTCCGAGGGAGGTGTCGTCCCTGAAACCCGCTATGTAGAGGCTGACCATCCTCCCAGCCCTTTCCAGAGAGCCGACGACTAAGGGGTCGTTGAGCTGGAAGGGACTCTCGAGTTCGAAGATAATTACCGCGTTCCCCTCCTCGAGCTTTACGGGGACCGACAGGAGACCCCTGTCCCTGTCCATGAGGATATCGTAGCTCTCCACGTCCCTTTTGGGTATTATGTGTATCTTCCTTACGCTGAAGCGTTCCTTTACGCTCCTTAGAAAGTCCTCGACCCTGTCGCTCTTCGTCGACGTGTCTATCAAAAATTTCAGGTTCTCAAGCTCTCTTCTTTCCCTCTCCCAAACAGCCATCTCCTTTAGAAGCTTCCTGTAAGAGCTTCTGAGGTCCACAATAGATCTCCTCTCCTTTTTTATCACACCCAAAAAATCGGGGATGAAGGCGGAGACCGGAGAGGCGACCATAAGTATGAGGGTGGAAAAGAGTAAAAGGGGTTCTTCCCTTAGCATGTAAGCTGTGAGGACGAAGGAGGCGACGAGCAGGGCGCCCGCGGACACCGGGTTCCTGTTCGTGTGAAGAACTATTAAGGGGGGCAAGGTGAAGAGTGAGTATGCCGTTTCGGACAGAAAGGCGAGGGACGGTGCGAAGACTATGTCCACGAGCTTGTTTGTTATCTTCATCTTCTCGGGTTTTAAGTATGTTATCAGTGAGAGGGTAAAGTATATTGAGGTTACAACGATTACCGTCCCCCTCTCCTGAGGGCTTAAGGTGAAGGAGATCAGTAAAAAGTAAAGACATACAAGGAATCTAACCCCCAGAAAAACCTCCTTTGTCATTTTTCTCACTATGTAATTATCATATAATAAAGCGATGAGCCTGAAGATATACAACACGCTCACAGGAAAGGTTGAGGAGTTCGTCCCCTTAAACCCTCCGAGGGTCTTAATATACACCTGCGGTGTGACCGTCTACGACGACTCCCACGTAGGACACGGAAGGAGCCTCATAGTCTTCGACACATTCAGGAGGTTTTTGGAACACCTCGGCTACGAGGTAAGGTTCGTCAGGAACTTCACCGACGTCGACGACAAGATCATAAACAGGGCAAAGGAGGAATGCACTGACTTCATGTCCATCGCAAACCGCTACATAGCGAGCTATTACAGGGACATGGAGGCTATAAGGGTAAGACCCGCTGACGTGGAGCCGAGGGTAACCGAACACATACAGGAGATAATAGATGTGATTAAGAAGCTGATAGAAAAAGGTTACGCTTACGAGTCTGATGGTGACGTTTACTTCTCCGTCAAAAAGTTCAAAGACTACGGGAAGCTCTCGAAGAGAAGTCCGGAGGAGATGGAAGCCGGGGCGAGGGTGGAGCCTTCGGAGAAGAAGAGGGACCCTCTTGACTTTGCCCTCTGGAAGGCTTCAAAAGCAGGGGAACCCGCTTGGGACTCACCTTGGGGGAAGGGGAGACCGGGATGGCACACCGAGTGCGTGGCTATGGTCTTCAAGCACCTCGGAGAAACGATAGACATACACGGGGGAGGGCTTGACCTCGTCTTCCCCCACCACGAGAACGAGATAGCTCAGGCTGAAGCTATAACCGGAAAGCCATTCGCAAGATACTGGATGCACAACGGTCTCGTTACGGTGGGCGGTCAGAAGATGTCAAAGTCCCTCGGGAACTACGTTACCTTAAAGGAGATATACACAAGATACCACCCCGACGTTCTCAGGCTTCTCGTCCTATTTACCCACTACAGGAGTCCGCTCGACTTTTCTTGGGAGAAGATGGAGGAGGCAAAGAGGGCTTACGAGAGGCTAAAGGGTGCCATAGAGGACTACGAGCTTCTGAAAAAGCTCCAAGTGGTCGAAGACAGCGGAGGGGGAACTCACCCCCTATACGACAAGGTGAAGGAGGTGGAGGAGGCTTTCTTTGCATCCCTCAGCGACGACTTCAACACACCGGAAGCCCTCTCCCACATATTCTCCCTCGTCACGGAACTCGGGAGGATAAAGAACAAAGCTTTCAAGGAAGGTAA
>WFYM01000110.1 GCA_015490115.1 Aquificaceae bacterium | reverse complement strand
TATAATTTTCAACGATGGGAGGGTATCTGGTAGTCCTGATAACCGCACCGAAAGAAAAAGGGGAGGAGATAGCGAACTTAATAGTCGAGAGAAAGCTCGGAGCCTGTGTGAACGTTGTCCCTGAAGTCAGCTCCCTTTATTGGTGGAAGGGGAAGATAGAGAGGGACAAGGAAGCCCTCCTCGTTGTGAAGACTTCTATGGAGATATTCCCGAAGCTCCTCAAGGAGGTGAAGTCAGCCCACCCTTACACGGTCCCGGAGATAATAGCCCTCCCCATAGTGGCTGGGAACGAGGACTACCTGAAGTGGATAGACGATAGTTTGTCATGAGACCCTTAAGGCTCGAGATAGAAGGTTTCACCATATACAAGAAACCGCAGGTTATAGACTTTGAAAAGCTCAGCTTCTTCGTCATACAAGGAAAGACGGGTTCCGGAAAGACGAGTATAATAGACGCCATAACCTACGCCCTCTACGGCAAGGTCCCGAGATACGGAGATTCAAAGGCTACGAAGCAGGTCATCTCAAGGGGATCCTCTTATATGAGGGTCTCCCTCGACTTTTCGGTCGCAGGGAAGAGATACAGGGTCGAAAGATTTTACAGCGAAAGGACGAAGGAGGACCACGCGAGGGCTTACGAGGAGGGGAGAAGGCTTAACCTCACAAAACCCCAGATAGAGAAGTGGGTGGAGGAGGTGACCGGTCTCGACTACAAGACCTTCACAAAAGTTATCCTCCTCCCTCAAGGTGAGTTCGACAGGTTCTTAAAACCGAAACAGCCAAAGGACAGAAGGGAGATACTTATAAACCTCTTGGACCTTAATGTCTTCGAGAGGATGAGGGAGATAGCCTCAGAAACCTTCAGGACCAAGGAGGCGAGGCTGGAAACCTTAAAGGAGGAGCTGAGGAGGCTAAAAGACGTGTCCGAAGACTCACTTGCGAAGATAGAAGAAGAGGAGAGGAGGCTCGAGGAGGAGGCGGTAAAGCTCCAGAAGAAAATTGGAAAGCTCCGAGAGGAGATAAAGGTTCTGAAGGACCTCGAAAAGGTGAGGAAAGCTCTAAAGGACCTTAAGGAAGAGGTCAGAAGGACTGAGACCGAAGCGAAAGAAGCCGAGGAAAAGCTAAGGGAACTGGGCGAGAGAAAGAGAAAGCTCGAAGAGGAGCTGAAGAAAAAGCCCGAACTCGTTAAAGAGCTTGAGGATACACTGGGTGCGCTCGAGAGGGTAAGGACAGCCATAGGCATAGCTGAGGATGTGAGGGTCTCCGAGGAAAAGATCAAAGGACTTTCAGAAAAGCTAAGAGTGAAGGAGGGGGAGCTGAGGAGAATTCAGAGCCTCACTGACAGGGAGAGGGAGGTCTTGAGATCCTTCGAGGAGGAGATTAAAAGCCTCGGCTTCGACGAGGAGGAGTACATAAAGGTCCTGAAGGAGGTCGAGCTTAAAAAGAACCTGCTCGTGAGGTGGAGAAGGCTGAGGGAAGTTAAGGAGGAGATAAAGAGCGTGGAGAAGAGGATCGAGGGTGTGAAGAAGGAGCTTGAGGAGACCGAGGCAAAGCTCTCCGAAAAGGAAGTGGAGCTGAAGAAAAGGGAGACTCACCTTCACGCCCGCATCGTGAGGGAGTCTCTGAAAGAAGGGGAACTCTGCCCCGTCTGCGGTAGTGTCTTCGGAAAGAGGGAGCTTCCCCCCCTCGCGGCTGAAGTGGGTGAGCTGAAGGAGGAGGTGGAGAGGCTCACAAAGAGGAGAAACCTCCTCGAGAGGGATATGTCGAAGCTCGAAGGTAGGCTGAGCGGTCTGAGAACGGAAGAGGAGAGGATACTGGGGGAGCTGAGGGGGAAGGAGGAGATCCTAAAGAAGGATGTGGAAAAAAGATTCGAGGAACTCAGCTCAAAGAGGAAGAAGGTGAAGGAACTCGAAAGGAAAAGGGAGGAGCTGAGGAAAAGGATAGAGGAGCTGACCTTAAAGAGGGAGAACCTCACGAAGGAGGTGGAGAAGATAAAGGCTGAGCTTGGATCCCTAAAAAAAGAAGTTGAGCAAAAGAGGAGGAAGCTGGAAGAAATGACGGGTGGCGGAGACCCTGCCCTGCTAAAGGGGAAGCTCGAAGAAAAGAGAAGGAGCCTTCAGGAGAGGATCTCTTACCTCGAAAAGAAGAGTGAAGAGCTAAGGTCAGAGGAAGAGGAGCTAAGAAGAAGGCTCGCGGAACTTTCGTCGAAGAGGGACACCCTCATGAGTAGGGTCTCCGAACTCGAAAGGGAAGAGGAGATGCTCGGTAGCATGCTTCGGAAGAAAGTCGAGGACGTGGGTGTTTTGGAGGTTGAGCTTGAACGTGGGGAGGATAGGCTCGAAGAGGTCCACAGGAAGCTCGGGGAGCTTAGATCTTCCAAGGAACAGCTGAAGGAGAAGCTAAGGAGAAAGAGGGAGCTAAAAGGTGAGATCGAAAAGCTCGAGAAGGAGGTGAGGATCTACAAAGCCCTCGCCGAAGACTTGAGGGGAGACAGGCTTCAGAACTTCGTAGCCAGCCTTATGCTCATGAGGGTGGTTGAAAGGGCGAGCTACTACTTTATGAGCTTTACGGGAACCTACGAGTTTACCCTCGACGGGAAGGGGGATCTCCTCGTGATCGACAGGGTAAACGGTGGGGAGAGGGAGGTCAAAAGCTTGAGCGGAGGTGAGACCTTTCTCGCCTCGCTCTCCTTGGCGCTCGGAGTGAGCGACGTCCTCTCCTCGAAGGCGAACTTGGAGAGCCTCTTTATAGACGAAGGTTTCGGCTCCCTCGACGAAGAGACGAGGGAGAGGGTGAGCGAGATACTGGAGGTGGTCAAGATAAACATAAACAGGATGGTGGGGATAATATCCCACATACCCGACCTCGCCGAGAGGTTCCACCAGAGGATAGTGGTAAAGAAGCACGGGGACTTCTCGACGGTAGAGGTCTTCCCTTAGGAGAGTTCCCTCAAAACTCCGCAGAGAGCTTCCAAAAACTCGTCGTTCTCTTCAGGAGTTCCGACGCTCACCCTGAGGCACCTCTCGAGCTTCGGCATGTAAGAGACGTCCCTCACCAAAACACCCCTCTCGAGGAGCTTCGAATGGACGAGTTTCGCGGGGTGGGGAGTTCTGAAGAGTATGAAGTTAGCGTAGCTCGGGAAGACCTCAACCTCCTCCATACTTTCCATCTCCTTCTTTAGCCTCTCCCTTTCCCTCACCACCTTCCTCACAGAGTCCTCTATGAATTCCCTCCCTTCCGTCAGCATAACGCGGGCTATTGCACGGGAAGGATAGGTCACGTTAAAGGGAAGCCTCACTTTGTCGATCTCCTTTACCACCTCCTCACGTCCTATCAGCACCCCTATCCTCAGCCCAGCCATACCTATCTTCGATAGGCTCCTCAGGACGAAGGTGTCCTCCCTCGAAAGGGCTTCTTCTAAAAAGGTCTCCCCCGAGAAGCTGTAATAAGCTTCGTCTATTACAGTTACGGTTCCGATCTCCCTTATCTTCCTTATCCTGTCTCTTGAAAAGAGGTTTCCGGTAGGGTTGTTCGGATAAGAGTAGTAGGCTAAGGTGCATCCTTCGTTCTTGACAGCTTTCAAAGAGGCTTCGAGGTCCACGTCGAACTCCTCATCGAGGAGAACTTCCACCTTCCTCTTCCCGAGGGCTTCCGCGGAAAGGCTGTAGATCGGGAAGGTAGGAACGGGTATGTATATTCCCCCGTCCCCGAATATAGAGGAGAGGTAGTATATAAGCTCGTCGGAGCCGTTCCCGAGGATCAAGTTCTCCTCACTTACCCCGAAAAAGTCAGCAACGACCTCCTTGAGGTCTTTCGCTTGGGGGTCCGGATACCTCTCTATCGGTATCTTCGAGACTTCTTCCTTTATCCTCTCCCTTAAAGGTTCGGGGATACTGAAGGGTAGCTCATTCGAGGAGAGTTTTACCCTTGCTTTTGAGGTTTCGGTTTTGTAAGGCTCCAGCCTCCTTACCCGTTCCGGGACCATGCATCAGCTCTGTTCCTGAACTTCCTCCTCTTCCTTTTCTTCCTTTTCTTCTTCGAGTCTCCTCAGATACATCTCAAGCTCAGCAACAGTCGACTCTTGCAGTTTGTCCTCGAGTATGCCCTTTATGAGCCTGTTCAGTTTCTTATCGTCACCCATGGCTATACCGTTTAGGATGAGGTAGAGCCTCTTTGGCAGTGAAAGGGAAACCCTCTTGTAACGGGGTCCTCCCCTTCTTCTTCCCTTTCTCGCCATAATCTCACCTCCACACCTTTTTCATAAAATTTTAGTTCCATTTTTTTATTTTTTCAAACTTTTTTAAGGTGCTTCATGACGTGCCACATATCCTTATCTCCCCTCCCGGAGAGGTTAACGACTACAACACCACCCTTACCGATCTCTTTGGCTATCTCAACAGCTTTGTAAACAGCGTGAGCGGATTCGAGGGCCGGTATTATACCTTCAGTTCTCGAAAGGAGCTTGAAACCTTCGAGGGCTTCTTCGTCCGTCGCGGTTGTATACTCCGCCCTCCCCGTCTCTTTGAGGTAGGCGTGTTCGGGACCGACTCCGGGGTAGTCGAGACCGGCGGATATGGAGTAGGTGGTCATGATCTGACCCTCCTCGTCCTGAAGGAAGTAGCTCCTCATACCGTGAAGGATACCTACAGAGCCCGCGTTCAAGGAAGCTGCGTGCCTTCCCGTTTCGAGACCGAGACCCTCAGCCTCCACCCCTATGAGCTTTACTTCTTCATGCTCTATGAAGGGGTAGAAGATCCCTATAGCGTTCGAACCCCCACCTACGCAGGCGACGACCGCATCTGGGAGTCTCCTTTCCTTTTTAAGGATCTGCTCCTTCGTTTCTTTACCTATCACGCTTTGGAAGTCCCTCACTATCATGGGAAACGGATGGGGTCCGACGACGGAGCCTATGACGTAGTGGGTGGTCTCGACGTTCGTTACCCAATCCCTCAAGGCTTCGTTTATGGCGTCTTTTAAGGTCCTGCTTCCGCTCTTTACTATCCTCACTTCCGCTCCGAGGAGTTCCATCCTGAAGAGGTTTAGCTTTTGCCTCTCCGCGTCCTCTTCCCCCATGTAGACCACGCATTCGAGTCCGAGGAGGGCGGAGGCTGTTGCAGTCGCCACCCCGTGCTGTCCCGCCCCCGTCTCCGCTATTACCCTTCTCTTTCCCATCCTCTTTGCCAAGAGGCACTGACCGAGGGTGTTGTTTATCTTGTGGGCGCCGGTGTGTAAAAGGTCTTCCCTCTTGAG
>WFYM01000109.1 GCA_015490115.1 Aquificaceae bacterium | reverse complement strand
CCGAGTATTAAAGCTCCAACGAGTCCGGCTATCCCTGCGTTTATGTGGACAACGGTCCCTCCCGCGAAGTCCAAAGCTCCATGTTCGCTGAGAAAACCCCCTCCCCATACCCAGTGGGCTATGGGCGGGTAGACGATTATGCTCCAGAGGATACAGAAGAGTATCCAAGAGGAGAACTTCATTCTACCCACGTAAGAACCGCTGACGAGGGCTGTCGTTATAGCAGCGAAGGTGAGCTGGAACATTATGTCGAGAGGTGCCGGATATCCGTTGTCCGTTATCCCCGTGACGTTCCTCCCGAGGAGATACTGGAATGGATTACCTATAAAACCTTTTATGTCGTCACCGTAAGCTATGGAGTATCCGATCACGAGCCAAGTTATGCTTACAACACAAAAGGCTATGAGGGACATGGCGATAGTGTTCAGGACGCTCTTGCTCTTGTCGAGACCTCCGTAGAAGAGGGCCAGACCGGGGACGGTCATGAAGACAACGAGGGCTGAAGCTGTTAGCATCCAAGCTGTGTTCCCCGTGTCGAGCTTCGGCTGTTCGGAGGCGAAAGAGAGACCGGAAAGAGCTAAGGGCAGAAGGACCCAAAGGTGTGCGCGCCTCATCCCTTTTCCCTCCTAAATGTGTATGTAGAAGGGGTCCGCGGGGGACCCCCGAAAGCTTCAAATATCGAAGTAAAGCTCGAACTCCTTCGGATGAGGTATGAACCTTATCTCGTCTATCTCGGCTCTCTTTGCCTCTATCCAGAGCTGTATGAACTCCTCGGTAAAGACTCCTCCTTTTAGGAGGAACTCGTAGTCCTTTTCGAGTTCGTTCAAGGACTCCTCGAGGGAACCCGGAAGCTGGGGTATACCTTCGAGTTCCTCGGGTGGCAGGGAGTATATGTCCTTGTCGAAGGGTTCTCCCGGATCGATCCTGTTCTCTATGCCGTCTATCGCAGCCATCAGTATGGCGGAGAAGGCGAGGTATGGATTGCATGTAGCGTCTGGGAACCTTATCTCTATCCTCTTCGCCTTGGGGTCTTGGTAATACATGGGTATCCTTATCGCCGCGGACCTGTTCCTCGCTGAGTAGGCGAGCCTCACGGGAGCTTCGAAACCGGGAACGAGCCTGTGGTAGGAGTTTATAGTCGGGTTCGTAAAGGCGGTGAGCGCCCTCGCGTGCTTGAGTATACCTCCTATGGCGTAGAGTCCTATCTCCGAAAGACCAGCGTAACCGCTACCCGCAAACAGGTTCTCACCGTTCTTCCATATGGAGAAGTGGGTGTGCATACCCGAGCCGTTGTCGTTCGGGAGGACCTTCGCCATGAAGGTTGCGTATTTTCCGTGCTTCGCAGCTACGTTTCTGACAACGTATTTGTATATGAAGAGCTTATCAGCTTGATTTACCAAGGAGTCGTACCTTATGTCTATCTCAGCCTGCCCGGCGGAGGCTACCTCGTGGTGGTGAACCTCAACCGTTATCCCTATCTCGGAGAGGATCGAGACCATCTCGTTCCTTATGTTCGTCATCTTGTCGAGGGGAGGTGTGGGGAAGTATCCCCTCTTGTGGGGGACCTTGTAGCCCGTCGACGTCACCTCCCTGTTCCACCAACCCTCCTCCGAGTCTATCCTCCAGAAGGAGTAGTGTTCCGCGTTCCCGAACTCAACCGAGTCCAAGATGAAGAACTCAGCCTCGGGACCGAAGTAAGCGGTGTCGCCTATACCCGTTTGCTTGAGATACTGTTCAGCCTTCTGAGCTATGTATCTTGTGTCCCTTCCGTACCTCTCACCCGTTACGGGATCGTATATGTCGCATATCATCACGAGGGTCTTAGGCTCTATGAAGGGGTCTATGAAGGCTGTGTTGGGGTCCGGCTTTGCTATCATGTCCGACTCGTGGATCGACTGCCAACCCCTTATCGAGGAGCCGTCGAAACCTATACCCTTCTCGAAGGACTCCTCGGAAAGCTCGTAGGCGGGTAAGGTCATGTGTTGCCACTGACCGAAGGGGTCGGAGAACCTGAGATCCACATACTGGATACCTTCCTGCTCGATGAGGCTCAACACCTCCTGAGGTGAATACTTGGGCATGCCCGCACCTCCTCTGCTAAAATTTTTAAACCGCCGCCTCTCCCCTCTCTCCCGTCCTTATCCTTATCACGTCCTCCACGGGAATTATGAATATCTTACCGTCTCCCACCCTTCCCGTCTGGGCTGTCTTTACTATGGTCTCGACCACCTTCTCCACGTCCTCGTCCTTGACTATCACCTCGATCTTGACCTTAGGGAGGAAGTCGATCACGTATTCGGTCCCCCTGTAGATCTCCGTGTGACCCTTCTGCTGACCGAAGCCCTTCACCTCCGTGACCGTCATCCCTCCTATCCCTATCTCAACGAGGGCGTCCTTGACCTCGTCCAGCTTGAAAGGCTTAATGATCGCCTCGATCTTCTTCATCTCCCCGCCTCCTGTAAAATTTTTTGCAAGGTCCGTGCCAAAAACAGGCACGGATACCTTGATCTTACAACCTCCCTCTTAGCGGAGGAGGGAAAATTTTTGTAAAATTGTTTACAAAATTGTAAAATTGTTTACATTTGATGCCCAGCGGGACCGAACCTATAATATTTCCCAGAGGGCAGAGGGAGGGAAGAAATGCTCCTCGAACTTTCGGCGGGAGTCCTGATCCTCAGCCTCGTAGCCTATTACATAATCACAAGGAGCAGGGGCAAATCTCAGAAAAGAGATCAGCCCCCTCCTCAGGGTGACGCCTCGGACGTTATAGTCACATACTCGAAGACCATACCCGGATACGAGGTGAAGAGGATATACGGGATGATAGAAAGCACCTCCGTTTTACCTGTGGAGGGTGAGATCTCCCCGGACCTCGCGGAGGAGGACGTGGTCCATAAGCTCATGGTCAAGGCAAAGAGCATGGGGGCTAACGCGATCTTGGACCTCAAGATCGAGAAAGAAACATTCAAGGAACACGTGAGGATAACTGCACGCGGACTGGCTGTGAGGGTTTAGATTTAATCTCTATGGAAGTTCCCAAGGTGATCGTTTTGGAGGAGGGGGCGGACCTCGATGCCCTCTCTTCAGCCCTCGCTGTCCAAAAACTCTACCCGGATTCGGTCCTCCTAAAGCCCAGATACCTCTCCAGAAAGGCTGGAAAAGTTTTCAAAGAGTTCAGACACCTCTTTCGGCTTACCGAGGAGCTTCCGAAGAAGTTCCTCCTCGTCCTCGTCGACACGAGGAACGTCCCGGAAGGGATCGAAAGGGAAAGAATAGAGGGCTTCATAGTTTACGACCACCACCCTTCGGGAGAGGTCGAAGAGTTCTCGGGAAAGGTGGAGAGGGTGGGTTCTTCGACGACCCTCGTTGTTGAGGAGCTGATGAAGAAAAGTGCGGACCTCACCCCTGAGGAGGCAACCCTCATACTCCTCGGTATATACGAGGACACGGGAAGCTTCACCTACGAAGGGACGACGCCGAGGGATCTTACCGCAGCCTCTTGGCTCCTCTCGAAGGGTGCGAGCTTGAGGAAGCTGAGGGACCTGCTCTCGGGTAGCTATACAAGGGAGCAGATAGAAGCTTTGAGGGAGATAGTCTCCTCGGTGGAGAAGCTCTACATAGGGAAAAAGAGCGTTGCGGTGGCGACGGCGGTCCTCGAAAAGTATGAGCCTGACCTCATCTCCTTACTTTACGAGATGAAGGATCTCAAGGAAGCTGACGCCTTCTTCGTGATAATAGAAGCTGAGGGGAAGACCTACGTCTTCGGAAGGTCTCAGGATCCGGAGATCGACGCGGGGAGGATACTTTCGAAGCTAGGAGGTGGTGGACACCCTGAAGCTGGAGCTTTAAAGCTCGAGAACGTCCCGGCAAGCAGGCTGAAGAGCTTGATTTTAAACCTCCTGAAGTCCGAGGGACCCTTGAAGGTGAGGGTAGGGGAGATCATGACCTCTCCACCCTTTGTCCTTCGGTCGGATATGAGCCTGAGGGAAGCCCTCTCCGAGATGACGGAAAGAGGTTTCGGGAGCGCTCCCGTTGTGGACGAGGAGGGGAGGCTCGTCGGGATAATATCGAAGAAGGACCTCCTGAAGCTTTCGAAGTTCCTCCCGGATGAGAGGGTGGGTTCCTTTGCGTTAAGGGAGGTGAGAACATTAAAGCCAGAAGACCTCATCTGGGAGGCTGAGGAGATCCTGAGCAGGTTCGGACAGAACCTCATACCCGTTGTGGAGGGAGAAAAGGTGGTCGGAGTTCTGACGAGGGTCGACCTCCTCAGGAGGCTGAGGGAAGATTTAGGTGATCTTGAGGCGAGGAGGAAGAGGATAAGGATACCTGAGAACATCGAGGGTTTGGCGAAAGAAGTGGGTGAGATCTCAGCCTCCCTCGGCTTCAGAGCTTACATGGTCGGGGGAGCTGTGAGGGACCTTCTCCTCGGTAGGGAGGTCCTCGACGTTGACTTCACGATCGAGGGATACGCCCTGAAAGTAGGAGAGGAACTCGCAAAGAAGCACAAAGTCCCCCTCCACCCCTTCCCCGAGTTCGGGACCGCGCACCTCAAAGTTGGAAACGTAAAGGTGGAGCTTTCCACGGCGAGGAGGGAGACCTATTCAGCTCCCGGCTCGTATCCCAAGGTGGAGAGGGCTTCCATAAAAGAGGACCTCCTGAGGAGAGACTTTACCATAAACGCACTCGCTATCTCCGTAAACCCTGAGGACTTCGGGACGCTTATAGACTACTTCGGAGGTCTCAAGGACTTGAAGGAGGGTGTGATCAGGGTCCTTCACCCAGTGAGCTTCGTCGAAGATCCGGTAAGGATCTTGAGGGCTATCAGGTTCGCGGGAAGGTTCGGCTTTAGGCTCTCCAAAAGCACGGAGAAGCTCCTGAGACAAGCTGTAGACCTCGGACTTTTGAAGAAGGCACCGAAAGGTAGGGTCATGAACGAGCTGAAGGCTACACTCAAGGAAGAGAGACTCCCCGACATCCTCAGACTCTACAAAAGCTTCGGGATACTCGAGAGCCTCGTAGAGGGCTTCAGGTGGAAGGGGGAACTCGAGGATAAGCTCTCATCCCTCAGCAAGGTAATCCACTGGCACAGCCTCCAGTTTCCCTCCGAGAGGATCGACTACGGGTGGGTGTTCCTTATGGTTCTCCTAAGAGATGTTAAGGAAGAGGAAGCCCTGAAGCTCCTCGAGGAGGCTTCCGCCCCCCGGTGGGTGAGGGAAAACACAAAGAGGGTGTTTCGGGACCTCTCGAAGATAGCGAAGAGCTTGAGGAGTTCGAAGAGAAACTCGGAAATATACAGGACGCTGAGGGGTCTCCACACCTCCCTTCTTCTCATCCTCATGACAGAAGAAGACCTGACCGATAAGGTGAAGATCTATCTTGAGAAGCTAAGATACGTAAAGGTCCCGGAAGAAAAGATACGAAAGCTCAAGGAGAGAGGTCTTTCTGGGAAGAAGCTCGGAGAGGAGGTAGAAAAGCTGAAGGATGAGATCATGGACTCTCTGATATAATGAAGTGTCATGAAACTCGCCTTCTTAAAGGTCGGAGACCTCAAAGGTTCCCTGCTCCACATAAACGCCCTCCTCGAATACTTAAAAGAAAAAGGTGTTGAGGTATTCGAGCTTGAACTGAGACCCGACAGCGTCCAAGAGACCGTCTCCAAGATAATGGAGATAAGACCAGCCTTTACCCTCGACCTCAACGGGACGGGGATAATAGTGGGCGATCAGGAGGGGAAGAAGAAGCCCATATACGATATACTGGGTTTCGTCCACATCTCCTACTTCACCGAAGACCCCTTACTTCACTTCCCGGCCATATTCGGACTCCAGCACAGGAACTTCATAGGCATAGTCGGGGATATAAGATACGCTGAGAGCTTGAAACTCCTCGGCATAGAGAATATGAGCTACGTGACCCCCTTCCTCGACTTTTCAGCCCTCCCGGAGCCTGAACCCGAAAAGGACATAGACGTCGCCTTCCTCGGACCCGTCATCGACCCCCAAATAGTTGCAAACTCAGTCCGCCAGAACCTTCCAGAGAACATATTTCCCCTGTTCATAGAGACGGGAGAGTTCATGTTCAGGAACCCGGAGGTGGGTGTCTTAAACGCTGTCCATTACGTCCTCAACCTCTTCAACCCAGACTACCAGCAAGAGGTAGCCAAGTGGAGGGAGGAAAACAAAGAAGCCTTCCTGAGGCTTCTCAACGACATCAGCATATACGCTACCATGAGGAAGAGGTGGTATCTCGTCAGCTTCCTCGAGGGTATAAACCTGAAGATAGTCGGGGACTTTCAAGGGGAGCTGAAGGAGGACCACGAGAACATAAAAGTTGAGAGCTACGAGGAACTCCTCAAAATTTACTCGAGGACCTTCCTCACCGTTGTCAGCTTCCCCTACACGGTCCCCTCGGGCATAGGCTACACACCCCTCGAAGTTTCAGCCATGGGAAGCGCCCTCATGATAGACTACAGGGGGACCCTGCCGGGATTTTTAAAGCCCGGAGAGGAGGTGATAACTTACATGCCCCTCGACAGGGCTGACATAGAGGAGAAGATCCTGTATTACCTCGATAACTTAGAGGAAGCGAGGGAGATAGCGGAGAGGGCAAAGGAAGCTGTAAGGAGCAGGTTCACCGTAGAGGACAGGGGCGAGTTCATATACAGGATGATGGAGGACATACTGAAGAAGGCGACTCAGGAAGAAAAGAAGGAGTGATGTTTCCCGGTTTCGGGACCCTCGTCAACTTCCTCCTCGTCCTTTTAGGGGGCTTTCTCGGGACGAAGCTTTCAAAATTCCTGAGCCAAAGGGTAAGGGAGGGTGTCCTGCACGGCACGGGACTTTTTACCCTTCTCCTCGGCGTGAAGCTGATGGCTGAAAACCTACCCGAAGATCCCTTAAAGGTATTCCTGATAGTCCTCTTCGGGACTGCCCTCGGCTACATGTTCGACCTCGAAGGGGTTGTCTCGAAGGTAGGCAAAAAGGACAGGGGTTTTACGAGGGGTTTCGTTACAGCCTCCGTCCTCTTCACCGTGGGACCTATGACCCTTTTAGGGTGCATATTGGAGGGGACGAAGGGTGACAGCTCCCTCATACTCTCAAAGGCTACCCTCGACGGCTTCTCCTCCATAATCCTCGCAAGCTCCCTCGGGAAGGGGTGTCGTCTTCTCCGCCTTTTTTGTCCTCGTCTTCCAGATGGCGATCACCCTCTCCGCCTACTTCTTCGGCGAGTTCATATCTGAAGATTCCATGAGAAACAGCTTCTTCGTAGGCGGTGGTGTGATGGTCGTGGTAGCTTTGAAGCTCTGGGGACTCCTCGAGAAGGTAAAGAGCGTGAACCTTATGGTTCCCCTCGTAGCCTCCTTACTTTTCTAAGACCTCTATGATAAGCTCCCTGTTCGTGTATACGCATATCTCCCCCGCTATCTCCAAAGATTTCCTCACTATGGTCTCGGCGTCGAGGTCCGTGTTCCTGAGGAGTGCGAGGGCTGCGGACCTCGCGTAGTCTCCCCCCGAACCTATGCCGAGGACAGGTTCGTCGGGTTCTATCACGTCCCCGTTTCCGGATATGAGGAGCATGTTCTCCTTGTCCGCAACGAGGAGCAAAGCTTCGAGCCTCCTGAGATACCTGTCCGTCCTCCAGTCCTTCGCAAGCTCAACGGCGGACCTCACCAGATTCCCCCTGAACTCCTCGAGCTTCTTCTCGAACCTCTCCAGAAGGGCAAGACCGTCCGCGGCACTTCCCGCAAAACCCGCTAAAACCTTCCCCTCGTAGAGCCTCCTTATCTTCCTCGCCCTGTGCTTTATAACCGAGCTTCCCACCGTAACCTGACCGTCTCCCCCCATTACGGTTTTCCCGTTTCTTCTCACGCAAAGGATCGTGGTCCCGAAGGTCTCCATGGCAGGATAATATACTACATGAGGATACTGGTAACTGGAGGAGCAGGTTTCATAGGTTCGAACCTCGCCCTCACGCTTCAGGAGAAATTTCCCACCGCCAAGATTTACGTCCTCGACAACTTTTCCTCCGGACACTTCAAGAACCTGAGGGGTTTCAAGGGGGAGGTCATAACCGGTGACGTAAGGGACAGGGAGCTTTGGGGGTATCTGAGGAAGAAGTTCACCTTCGACGTTATCTTCCACAAAGCTGCCATAACTGACACCACCGTTGAGGACCAGAGGCTCGTTATGGAGACGAACGCGGAGAGCTTCAGGTTCCTTTTGGACTGCGCCCTCGACTGGAACGCGAAGGTAATATACGCTTCCTCAGCGGGCGTTTACGGGAAGACTCCCCCTCCCATGAGGGAGGAGGAGGGTCTCCAGCCAGAGAACGTCTACGGCTTTTCGAAGCTCATGATGGACAGGATAGCCATGGGGTATATGGAGAGGTATCCCGAGATGAAGATCGTCGGTCTCAGATACTTCAACGTTTACGGTCCGAGGGAGGAGTTCAAGGGGAAAAGTGCGAGTATGGTATACCAGCTCGCCCTCAAGATGATCCACGGTCAGAAGCCCAGGCTCTTCAAGTGGGGTGAGCAGAGGAGGGACTTCGTTTACATAAAGGACGCCGTAAAGGCTAACCTCTTGGCTCTGGAGAGGGACGTCTCTGGAATTTTCAACGTGGGAACAGGTGAGGCGAGGAGCTTCAACGAGCTTGTAGAGATCCTAAACAGGGAACTCGGGACCTCTTACGAGGTCGAATACTTCGACTGCCCCTACGACTTCTATCAGGAGTTCACCCAAGCGGACCTCACAAAAGCAAAAGAGTTCCTCGGCTACGAACCTGAATACTCCTTGGAAGAGGGTGTCAAGGACTACCTCAGCTACATAAGGAGCCTCTAATACTTCCTCTCGGAAGGCTTGAACTTGGTTATCCTGACAGGTATGTACTCTATCTTAAGTTCACCGCCCTCGTAATAGACGAGGGAGTGCTTCAGGAACTTCTCGTCGTCCCTCTCTGGGTAGTCCTCCCTCGTGTGTCCTCCCCTCGACTCCTTCCTGTGGAGTGCTGCAAAGGCTACAGCCCTTGCGAGTTCGAGCATGTTTCTGAGTTCCAAAACCTCTATGAGGTTCGTGTTGAAGACCTTCGACTTGTCCACGACCGGTATCCTCTCCCACCTCTCGAGGAGTTCGGAAAGCTCTTCGAAGGCTTTTTTGAGAGAACCCTCGTCCCTGAATATCCCCATCCTGCTCCAAGTTATCTCACCCATCTGGTTCCTTATCTTTGCGAGGTTCTCGCCACCTTCCCTTTTCATCAAGCTCTCCACCATCTCCTCACCCTTCCTCGCCTCACCTTCGGTTACCTCAGGGTAGTCCAGCTCCTTCACAAGCTCCCTCACCGCTATACCGCAGAACTTCCCGAAGACGAGAAGCTCTATTAAGGAGTTGCCACCCAGCCTGTTCGCTCCGTGGACCGAGACGCAGGCACACTCACCGACAGCGTAGAGACCCTTCAAGGTTGTCTCCGAGGTCTTGTAGTTTGTGACGTGTATACCCCCCATGCAGTAGTGGGCTGTGGGTCTTATGGGGACGAGGTCCTTTACGGGATCCACACCCTCGAAGTCTATCGCGAGCTGTCGGACCTGAGGCAGCCTCTCGTTTATCTTCTCCTCCCCGAGGTGCCTCAGATCCAAGTAAACGTAAGCCCTCGCCCCCTCACCCACACCCCTTCCTTCCCTTATTTCATACTCTATAGCTCTTGAGACCATGTCCCTCGGTGCGAGTTCCATCTTCTCGGGTGCGTATCTCTTCATGAACCTCTCTCCGAGCCTGTTTATCAGGTATCCACCCTCTCCCCTGCAGGCTTCGGAGAGGAGTATCCCTGTCTTCGCGAGTCCTGTGGGATGGAACTGTATGAACTCGACGTCCTTCAAAGGTATACCGTTCCTGAGGGCTACAGCCTGTCCGTCCCCCGTGTTACCTATAGCGTTGGTGCTTCTCAGCCAGTATATCCTCGCAAAACCTCCCGTTGCGAGGACGACAGCTTTAGCGACGAGGGTCACCACTTCCCCGTTCTTTATGTCGTAAACGGAGACCCCCTTTACCCTCTCACCGTCGTGGATGAGGTCGAGGAGAAAGAACTCGTTGTAAAAGTCTATGTTGTCTTTGGAGAGGGCTTGCTCGAAGAGGGTGTGGAGAAGTGCGTGTCCCGTCTTGTCCGCAGCGTATACGGTCCTCGGGAAGCTCGCACCGCCGAAAGGTCTCTGAGCTATCCTGCCGTCCGGTAGCCTCGAAAAGGGAACTCCCCACCTGTCGAGTTCGTAAACTATGTCGGGGGCGTTCTCAGTCATGAAGAAGACGGCGTCCTGATCGGCGAGGAAGTCCGAACCCTTTATCGTGTCGTAAGCGTGGGCTTCCGGGCTGTCTTCAGGGACCACGTTCCCGAGGGCTGCGTTCATACCCCCTTGAGCAGCTCCCGTATGGGACCTCGTGGGGTAAACTTTGGAGACTAAGGCTACCCTAATATTCGGGTCCCTCGCTATCTCTATGGCTGTCCTCAGACCAGCTCCACCGCCCCCTACGACAACAGCGTCGTAACGCTTCAGGTTCATAAATAATAATAATAAATGAACTGGATCGTCCTTTCCCTGCCCCTCGTTATATCCCTTTCCCTCCTCGTCGCCTCGACGGTCCCTCCCCTCCTTCTCGAGTGGTCCGTCAAGAACATAAAAGTCCCGAAGTTCGAAAGGGAGGAGGTGGACGTCACGCCCGTAATAGACGCCTTCTCAAAGGTCTTCGGAGAGGAGGTTGAAAAGTTGGAGCGCACGGAGGGTGAGATCACCCTCGTCGGGACAGCAACAGGCTCAAAGAGGATGGCACTCCTCAGGGTAAACGGGAAGACATTGATCCTCGAAGAAGGTGAAAGGAAGAAGGGGATTCTGCTCAAGAAGGTCTCAAGAAAAGAAGCTGTCGTGGAGGTGGGTGGTAGGGAGGTCTCCTTAAAGCTCAGGAGGTTCCTCCCGGAGGGACCGCCCGAGGAAATAAAGACTCCCGGCGAGTTTAGGATCTCGAGAAAGGAGATAGAGAGGATCACGAAAGACCCCGGGATAATGTTCAGGGAGATAAGGCTCGTTCCCTACGTCAAGGAGGGGAGGACCGAAGGCTTCCTCTTCGAGTGGATAAAGCCGGGGAGCCTATTCCACAGGGCTGGGCTGAGGAGGGGGGACGTCCTCGTCTCGATAAACAACATAGCCATAAAGAGTGCGGAGGACGCCTTTAGGGTCCTTCAGGTCTTGAGGAACGAGCCGAGCCTGAGGGTGGTGATCCTGAGGGGAGGCAAGAGGAAGGAGATAAACGTCAGGATAGACTAAATTAATAGTTATGTATACCCCGGAGAGGGAGAGGGAACTAATAGAACTGACGAGAAGGCTCTTGAGAGAACTACCGAAAATAAAAGACGCCGACCTCGAGAAGGCTAAAGAATACGCGGAGCTTCTCAGAGAAGTCATAAGATACCACGACTACAAATACTACATCCAGACATCACCGGTCATCTCCGACTACGAATACGACCAGCTCTTCAGAACGCTGAGGGACCTCGAGAAAAAATACCCCCAGATTGTCACTCCCGACTCACCAACCCAGAGGGTGGCGAGCGAGATAACGGGGACTTTCCCCGAAGTTTCCCACTACGCACCCATGCTCTCTTTGGACAACGCCTACACGGAGGAGGAGCTGAGGGACTTCGACAGGAGGGTTAGGGAGCTGACGGGTCTCGACGTCGTCGATTACAGCGTAGAGCCGAAATACGACGGAGCCGGGATAGCCTTGGTTTACAGGGACGATCTGCTGGTGAGGGGGGCGACGAGGGGGGACGGTGAGACGGGAGAGGACGTAACGAACAACCTAAGGACCGTAAGGACGATACCGCTCAGGGCTGAGTTTTCCAAGTTCGGAATAAAGCTCATAGAGATAAGGGGTGAGGTTCTAATAAGCAGGGAGGAGTTCAAGAAGATAAACGAAGAGAGGATGGAGGAGGGTCTCACTCCCTTCGCAAACCCCAGGAACGCGGTTGCGGGTTCTTTGAGACTTCAGAACCCCGCCGAGGTGGCAAAGAGAAAGCTCGAAGCGGTGGTCTATCAGGTCTCCTACGTTGAGCCTGAGGACAGATACCCCAAAACTCACTACGAGGCGGTTGAGATGCTTCACCTCCTCGGCTTCAAGACACCCTTCAACGACATGAAGGTCTGCAAGGGCATAGATGAGGTGATAGCTTACTGCAAGGAGTGGGAGAAGAAGAGGGACGAATACCCCTACGAGTTAGACGGTATGGTAGTTAAGGTAAACGACAGGAGTTTCTACGAGGTCCTCGGCTTTACCTCCCACCACCCGAGGTGGGCTATCGCCTTCAAATTCAAGGCGAGGCAAGCTACAACCAAGCTCGTGAGCGTAGTCTTTCAGGTGGGGAGGGTGGGGACGGTAACACCGGTAGGCAAGCTCGAACCCGTCCAGATAGGAGGTGTTACTGTTTCTTCGGTTTCCCTCTTTAACGAGGACTTCGTAAAGGAAAAGGACATAAGGGTGGGGGACCTCGTCCTCGTCGAAAGGGCCGGGGATGTGATACCTTACGTGGTAGAGGTCATAAAGGAGGCGAGGGACGGGGACGAGGTTCCTATAGAGTTTCCCGAGAACTGTCCCTCCTGCGGTTCCAAACTCGTGAAGCTACCCGGGGAGGTAGCTTGGAGGTGCATAAACATAGCCTGTCCAGCTCAGGTTGTCCTCAGACTGAAGCACTGGGGTTCGAGGGAGGCTATGGACATAAGGGGTTTAGGGGAAGCTACCGTGAAGGCTCTCTACAACAAGGGTCTCGTAAAGGACGTCGGTGACCTCTACTACCTTAAGGTAACGGACCTTGTAAGACTCCCCGGCTTTGCGGAAAAGGCTGCCATGAACCTCTACAGGGCTATACAGGAGTCGAAGGAGAGGGGTCTCGACAGGGTCCTCTACGGACTCGGTATAAGGTATGTGGGGCTGACAACGGCTAAGAAGCTCGCTCAAGAGATAGACAGCATATGGGATCTGAAGGACATGCCTCTTGAGAAGCTGATAAGGATAGAGGGGATAGGGGACATAGTCGCAAGGAGTATCAGGGAGTTCTTTTCGAGGGAGGAGAACTTAAAAGTTATAGAGAAGTTAGAAAAAGCAGGGGTAAAGCTCAAGAAGACGAAGCTCGAAAAGGAGGGACCATTAAAGGGCAAGGTGTTCGTCTTTACAGGGACGCTCAGGTGCTGTTCGAGGGAGGAGGCAGGAAGGATCGTGGAGATGCTCGGGGGGATCTTTTCAAATACGGTAACCTCGAGGACAACGTATCTCGTCGTCGGGCAGGACCCGGGAAGGACGAAGCTCACGAGGGCAAAACAGCTCGGCATAAAGACCATATCCGAAGAGGAGTTCCTCGAAATGATAAAGGGATATGTTGACATAGAGAGCCTGAGGAGAGAGAAAAAGAGGGAGGGGACGCTGTTTTAGATTAGCAAGATCAAAGTTGTAATCCCTCTTTAGGGCATAGGTCGCAATCCCTTCACTTTTTTAGGGTATTGCAACTGGCTCAAAAGGAAGCTTGAAAAGCTGATAGCTTCAAGTTAAAATTAACTCGGAGGATTGAGCTATGCTTATCGGTTTCGGGGACATCGAAATTAAACTCGGAAGGAATATCGAAAAAGTCGAATCTGCTTATAATGTAAGCTCTGAGCTCTTCAATGCTATCATTAACTTACGCATTTTCTTGGAACAGCTTTTGTTTTTCAAGGAAGATGAACTCACAAAGGAAGAAGTAGCGCTCGGGAACAAAATCCTCGCTCATCTTAAGGATGCGGAACCGCTTGTGGAAATTTTTAAATACATTTTTGGAGCTCTTTTAGGGACGGAAAGGATCCCGGGAAGAAGAGGCAGAAGGGGAAAGGCTACATTAAGAATCAAAGAGTTTTCGTGCTTTATCAAAGCATTCAAACTTATAGACATACTTGAAGAGCTACAAAAAGCAGAAAAAGCCTTGTGGGAAGCTTCCGATACACTTCTTTCTCATGAAATAAGAGGTCAATTAGACAACATAGTAAATCAAATGAGGGCTTTGCTCAAAGCATCCAATAAACTGTTGAATGAAACGCTCGAGCAGATAAAGGAAAAGTGCAAGTGTGACAAAATAGTCGAGTTGTAAGTCGCAATCCTTCCACTTCTTCAGGGCATTGCAACGCTTCACCGCCGAAAGAAAGGCAGTAAAGATGGAAAGAGGTATGTCGTAATCCCTCCACTTTTTCAGAGCATTGCAACGAACAGTTAGGGCCGGAAGAAATAAGAGATAAAAAGAGACGTCGCAATCCCTCCTCCTTTTTAGGGCATTTCAACAAGAGATGGAGAGGTTCAAAAGGGTTGTAGAGGAACTAAAGTCGCAATCCCTCCTCTTCTTTAGGGCATTTCAACCAGGTGATGTAACACCATCCGAAGAGAATGGAACGGAAGCGTCGCAATCCCTCCTCTTCTTTAGGGCATTTCAACTGAAGGAGATATGCATGGAGGAAGGGGATTTCGAGAAGATGTCGCAATCCCTCCTCTTCTTTAGGGCATTTCAACGCTACTATGCGGTCCTCACTAAGGAGGGGAGGGAAGCAGGATATAGTCGCAATCCCTCCTCTTCTTTAGGGCATTTCAACTGGAAAGCCTATACCCGTACCTAAGGTATTCGGAATTAAATGTCGCAATCCCTCCTCTTCTTTAGGGCATTTCAACCCTACCTTTTGAAGT